>PLXT01000065.1:562-30564 GCA_003151535.1 Methanobacterium sp. | reverse complement strand
CCGAAAAGAATCGACCTAGCATGTTCGACGGTTCTTTCCATTAACTCAACCTGATCTTTATTCTCCTCATTCTTGATGAAGAAGAGATTATTTTCGATAAGGACTAGATCAGCATCAATAGTTAGGCAATGGATATATCTTTCATAGAGTTCATCTTGCCAGATAGGGCAATTGGCGTGAAGACTTAGAGACATGGACATAATCAAAATTATCTTCTTAATCATTTCTTTTTCTTCATCAATAATATCTTCCATCTTCCCATCTCTTTTCATTTCAATGTAACATATTTCCCTATACCTTGCAATAGCAGTACACATTAAAGGAGAGATATGTTATACTTATCTTATAATCAGAAAATAAGGCAAGTATGAATTTAATCTTGTTAAAGAAATCAATTTACGGAAAAGAACTTTACTACCCTAAAAACGATATTGCTTTAACGATTTGCAAACTGATGAAGAAAGTGACCCTTAACAGCATACATTTAGGAATCTGCAAAGAAGCTGGTTGGAACATAGAGGTACATTATGACACTAATACACTACGAAACGACACCAATACACTACCAAACAAGAATACCCCCATCTAATTTCGAGAGAGATCTAGACCGTTATGTTAAGATCATGAATACCATTCCAAGATCTTCCGACGCTCAATTATTTATTCAAATAAAGCTTAATGAAATGAAGGAATATTCCCAGTATGGATCAGACTGATAGAGAGATTGCATATAAATTATCAGAAATTCTTGAAATAATTCCCTGTGCTCTTCCTTTTGGGTTGGATGATAAAATATTTTATAATATAGACGAGGAAGGAAACCCTATAGGGGAACCTTATTCATACAATGATAGTGTTCAACTTATAAATAGCATTTCTGGTGTAAATAATGATTTATGTGGGGAACATGTAACAGACTAAAAGAATAACCGCAAATAAATGAGAATAAGTGTTACCCTAAAAATAAAGAGAAAAATATGAGAGAAAAATTAAACGAAAAAGAATATCTTGAACATTTACACATGATTTTAACTAGAATTTCAAAAGACTTATGTGTTGAAGATCAAAAAAGCGCCTTTAGGGCTATGTATAATTTAGGTTTGATAATAGAAAATTTAAGTTGTCATATTAAATCATTTGAAGATGAAGAAGAAGATATTGAAGAAGAGGGTGAAGAATATGAAGATGAGGAAGATGAATGAATATTTTGACTAATCCTGCATGTAGTATATGCCATACCCCTGTCACATTTATGAAGGCTTTTAAGTCTAAAAGGAAGAGTAAGATTGTTTTTTGCTCTGATAGATGTAAAGAAGTTTTTAGAAATAGTGTTATAGATTCTAAAGAGATGGATAAATATAAAACTGAAAAGCCATCACTTGTAAGGAATGCCTCTAGCATAAATTTGCCTTCAAATTTACGACAAACGCCTCCATTAGTCCCTTCTCCGCTTTCAATTGTAGTCAGCAGTACTATGGTAATCAGCAATGCTTTTCTATCAGGAAGGCCTATCTATGATGATTTAGTAATGAATGAAACAATGGAGACAGTAAAAAATGAGCACTAGCCCTATCAATAGTATTTGCAAGGTATGCCTACAACCTTTACCTAAATTTCTTACACAGACATATATTTACAATGACCTATGTAGTGATAAATGTATGAATATTTATTTAAATTCTATAAAGATCCTTCCAAGAATTAAAAGTCCTTCTTTCAAAGCCGAGAAGATTGATAAAGAAACTCAGACAGATGTTGGGCTTACAACCATCCAGGAGTTTGGTAATTTCAATTATCCAACCCTTCCCCCAAAGAAGTATGTAAATCAATTGAAGAAGGCATATACAGGTGAAGAATGATACCTCTACCCAAGATAGATTCTCAAGTTACTGTTAAAGATTCATGCAACTGCAAAAAGCTATGTTGCATCATCTTTTGTTGTAATCGTACCAAAACGATTAAGGCAGCTGATAAAGAGATAGTGAAGGTTCATGCTGTGGGTGTTGAAGTATTAGTTGAAACCATTCCTCAAAACCATCATCGAAGAAGTGTTGAAACTATTAGGATGAATGAGCTTGGCTCTACATATACTCTTACCCAAGATGATTATATTTTCCTAGGAAAGGAAGAGGTGGTTTTCAAATGACATGGACTCCTTGGATTTCTTTATGTTTATCGATTGGTACAGCAGTTCTTTTATATTTGATGTTCCCCAATAGTACATGGACCGATTTGAATATTGGTGGGAAGATATGGGAACTGGAGAAAAGAGTAGAGAATTTAGAAAAACAATGGTTTTAGATTATGTGTAATTGCAAAAATGAAGAATTTAAGGTTGTAGATAATCAACTTTATGTTTGGCATGATGAATATGATGATTTTCATCCTTTGAGTATCTCGTGTTATAAATATTGTCCTATTTGTGGTGAAGATTTACAACCCGAAGGTAAGATATTAAACAACAAGAAAAAACATATTAAAAATCCATTTTTGGATGAGATTCGAGAATGTTATATACGTAGAGAAGAGGAGTAAATATGGAACAGGCAATCATCAATGTTATGTATATCATCACAGCTTTTTTAACTCTTGGATTTGTGATTGTATCTGTTGGTACAATGTCAGCACTTTGGCGGTGGTTTACCAAGAAATGATCTATGGTTATGGTGCTTGTAGTATATGCAAACACGTATTTCATTATCAAGTTCAAGCAGACATGAAGGATACTGTTGATTTGCTTTGTTCTGAGCGTTGTATCAAGCTATTTTTCATAAGGACACAACTTATGCTTGTCCTACATGAAACAGTCAAGGAAGGCCTAAGGCAGAAACAATTTAGAGAAAAAGAATTTAGATATATCCATAGAAAATAAATTAGCTATTGCAGTTTGGTGACATAAGACATGAAAAATGAAGATGCTATTGCAGCAAACAATAATAGCTATGAGGAGGGGTTTCACCTCCGGATACTATACCTAAATATCCTGACTTACATGTCATTATAGCATGGTAGATTATTTGACTAATGTAAGGGCAGGAGCAACAACCGGAGCTACATATGTTGATTTCTCAGTCTGCAGGATTGCAATGATAGAATCAAGGGCTGCATCTCTAGACGTTTCTCCATTGACTAGCTTTTCATTTGCGAAGATATCTAGGATGAAGTGTATACCCTGCATAATCTTTGAGATTTCTTCGTAAGGGTTGGCTTTGAATAAGTTTAAAATTGTATCTAACATGTTACTTTCCTTTGTTTTTTTTCATCATTTTCATATCACAAGCCTTGTCACGTTTGACATCTTCTTTGACAAGTTTATCCATTTTCTTATCATTTGATGCTTTTACATCTTTGATCTTTTTATCCATTTTATCACCTATTGATTGTTTCTTAAATTCTTCATCACACCATTTTTTATCTTCTTCCCAATATATTCGAAAAATCTTTAATAAAGATTCAGGCATTGGAGATATTGTTGTAGGCATTATTTCTTCTTAGGTATTTTAGCACCAGCCTCTCTAGCTACGTTTAAAGCTATGGCGACACTTTGTTTCTTTCCTTTTCCTGCATTTTCTTCAGTCTTGATATTTTTACCAATGGCTTTCTTACTTCCTGATTTATCTAATGGCATAATTCTTCCTAAGGGTTGTATAATTCTTTATCTTTTTCTTCTTTTTCTTTTCTCTGCTTTTCAGAGATGGGAACGTTCCAGGGATGATCTGAATCATTCTTTTTAGGTTTTTTACCTTCTAGGAATCTTGTAATATAATTATTCTGTTTCTTCATATTGGTGGTATTTCAAATTCAGGAGTAATATCCGGAGAATTAGTCAGTTTATCCTCTACAGTATCGCTAGAACCATCAGTAGTATTTATATTCTGAAAAGAAACAGTACATGAAGTTAAGAAAAGGCATCCACAAATAATTGAGAAATATATTTTACTTTTGCTTCTTGATAGCATGATGTTTTTGTACTCCGATAGTGAACTCTTCATCAATATCATTTTTACCCAAGTCTAAGCCCTTACAGGAGGTAAAAACCATGACACCAATACCAATTGCAATAAACACTGTAAAGATGATTCCTAGAGTCTTCCAGACATGTTTATATTCATCTGCGTTCTGCGAACTGTCTTTTCTTTCTTGGTGCATAAGACCTCTTAGTAAAATTAAGTTTCAATACTCTTTTTTGACATAGATTTGAATTTAGGTAAAGAACTTTTCCCAATTTCCCATGAAGGGATGATAAGCCTACATTTCTGGTTGTTATCGGCAAACCATTTGGCATCGATGAGGAAGAGTTTCTCTTCAGGGTAATATTTTTTGAAGCGTTTAATCTTGGTTAGTGACTTGGAGTCATAATATCCTTTTACCTCGTACCATACATGACCACTTTCTAAAGTTATTACTTTAAAATCAGGAAGATATGATCTTACTCCTCTTTTAATTTCCTCAAACCAAAAAGTCTGAGGTTCGTGTAACCAGTCTTTAATAAATCCATTATCAAGTTGCCATTGGAGGTATTTTCCAAAATTCGCTTCCCATAAACTTCTAAAATAAATTCTTTTTCCGCCAATTATGCGCCAATCTGCTGTAGATTTTTTATGAAGCATATTTATCCAAGTAAGTCATATCTACCTGCCTCCATGAGTTTAGAATCGATAGCATTTATTCTAGACATGGCAGCTCTAATAAAATCCATTGATTCTTTTGTTCGAGTTAAATCTATTGCTTGTTTTGCAAGTTCCCATTCTTCATTTGCTATTTGCTTTAGTTCTTCTATATTATTCATAATTTTCCTTGTTGGGTTAGCTTCATTATTGCTGCCTTATTTGCTAAATCCATAGCCTTAACAGCGACATCTTTTCCAAATCTTTTAAAAAGATCTAGGAAGGTAAATTCCTTATTTTCCATAGCAACCTGTGAAATAATTAAAAGCTCAGGATCGGTAATCTTTGAAAGATCCACAAGAGGAATATAAATAATCCTTCTTTTTTCATCATTTAGCATATCACCGATCATAAATTCAATTTCATTCATTTTCTATCCTCGTTTAAAGTTCTTCAAATTTATTTTTTTCACCAATAAAACTCATTTCAATCGTACCTTCTTTGCCAAATCTATTTTTTACAATTAGACATTTTACACTTCCTGGAAAGAGTGCTTTATCATCAGTTGAAGGCCTATGCAATAAGATAATGCTATGTGCATCAGCTTCTATCTGTCCCGATTCCCTTAAATCTGACTTCCTAGGAGATCTATTTTCGACTTCACTATTACGATTCAACTGACATATACAAATAACTGGAATATGCAACTTTTTAGCAAGCGATCTCAACCCTTTAGAAACATATTGAATCTCTTCTTGTTTGGTAGAAAATTTACCATCTCCTTTAATCTCTCCAAGATAATCGACAAAAAGAATTTCTATTTTATTAGCTGAAACCATTCTTTTGGCTCTAGAAATAAGTGTAGATATTTTCATAGATTCTTGATCATCAATGAATAAAGGAATTTTCTCCAAAGATTTAGAAGCTTCAAAAATATTCATGTAATCAATATGAGAAATATCACCTATTTCAGCTTTTTCCATATTAACTTTAGCTTCAATTCCT
The DNA here is from genome assembly GCA_003151535.1 of Methanobacterium sp. Taxonomy (GTDB): domain Archaea; phylum Methanobacteriota; class Methanobacteria; order Methanobacteriales; family Methanobacteriaceae; genus Methanobacterium_B. The sequence continues at coordinate 24,952 of PLXT01000065.1, read as the reverse complement.
ATAATTTTAGCCATAACCTCAGAGGAAGTCATTTCAAGACTAAAAAAACCTACTTTGATATTTTTTTTCAAAAGATTATACATTAGATTTAAGGCAAAGGTTGTTTTACCAGCGCCTGGCCTTCCTCCTATGATGATATAATGACCTTTACATAAGCCATTTAAGTAAGAATCTAAACTACTAAAGCCTGTAGGCATTCCTTTTAGGGATTTAATACCTTGCTTATAATCCTCCATTTTCTTTTCAAGATAAGAAAGATAATCTTTTCCTGAGTCCCTGTAATCTTTATTTGATAATTCCTCAAAAGATATACAGTTCTTTGAAAAGTCTTTTGAAAAAATAGTCTCGATTTGCGTGAGGACTTCTGTTTGGATTTCTTCTGATTTTATTTTATCTCCTGAAGCTATTGCGATAGTATTTTGACTTAAAAAAATCATTTTTCTAAGCCTGGACTTCTCAATGATATTTTCTATGAAGAGTTTAACTTCATCGTAAGCATGGTATTGATGCATCTGCAATCCAAAAACAATGGCTGTATTACATTCCTTTGGGAATTCTTGCTTCATTACGGTTGCTACCGCAACCGGCTCTATTTCGCAATCTTTTGACCATAGAAGAGCTATTGATGCAAAGATGACCCGATTGGTCGGGTCTTGAAAATCATCGCTTACAAGCGATTCCATTGCTTCATTAACCGCATTGATTGAATTCAACATCCTAGCCAAAACTAATTGCTCTGACCTTAAATCACATGGCATTGTCATTGATAGCTCCTATAAATTTCCGTAAACTTTTTATTAAATTCTTGGGGATCTATCTCTAAACTTAATGACTCTCCATTAGTAAAAATAATTTCATTATCATAAATCTCGCATATTTTTCCAGCACCCCATGTATTATCTAAATTTCTTGCTTTCCAGTCTTTCAAAATACTTTTCTTTATGACTTTTTCATTATACTTCCATCTCTGTCTTATAGCATTTATAAGAGATCCTATAGGATTTATTACTCTTTCATTATTAAGCTCTTGTACGCAAATATATTGTTCATAAGCTCTTAAAGATTCTTTCAATTCCTCTAAAGGATATCCTAAGAATTCTCTCAGAAGATTGGGCTTTAATTCATATCTCTTCAGAAGCTCTTGTTTTTCTGAAATTTCCAAAGGAACAAAAACACTTGTTGTTTTTTCTTTTGGATTCTCTTCTGAATTGATATCCATAAAGACTTCGTCTTTATTAGTGGCTGGGTTTTCGGGACCCTGAACATCAGGGTGTGGGAAATATTTTTTGAATTTAGGAATTTCAGATAGCAAATATCTAAACCTATTTAGGTTACCTTCTTTGTAAATTTCTCTTTTTATATAACCTGCTTCAATAGCTTCATTTATGATATTTTGAAATTTATCTCTACCAATATGATCTTTAAATTGATTCCATAAACAAGTGATTCTTATCTTCCATTCATCCCTATTGCTAAGAAGATGAATAAGAACTAAACGACAATTTGGAGAGATTGAATTATCTCGAATAAGAGAATTTAATATCATCGTATATGGATGATCTCTATCATGTGGACATCTTTCTATTGTAGGTCCTGATATATTTTCAGACATTTAATTTACCTCTTGTTAGATTGTCTTAAGAGGTCATAAAATGATAAAATTTAACACTGCATAAATTTGTCTTCAAATTTACGACTAACTCTTGAAAAGAATCTTGATTTATGCTAAATTTCAGTCACGACTAATGACCTATTTTGCCCATGGTTATAGCCATGGGTTTTTTCTTACTATATCCCCAATCTTCTTTTACTTCCAGTCCTTAAGGGCAACCTTTCCCTTCGTGGCTTTTTCAACCCTAAGCTTAAACTTCTTCCCCGGAATGATACTTCCAGCCCTAACGGTAGAAACATAATTCCGAGTATAGTCTACCAAGATAGCGAAGCTCTTTGTAGTCATGCAATTGATAAAAATATATTCATCAAGATTCATTTTACCTGCTCCTGCGCTTTATGGATGGCATCACTTAAATCAGAGGCAAACATAAAATAGTGAACCATTTGTTTTTTGGTATCTGGATCAACAATACTATTATGAAAATCCTCGATTATTCCCTCATCCATAGAATGAATAAACCTCAACATGAAATCTGATACACAAAATAATATTAATATAGCTTGGAAGTGACCTATATCTCTTTCTTTTAGGAACTTACGAACTTCATTTGATAAAATATCACTAGTTTCCCTTTCATTCATTCCAACCTTCCAATTTTCTTAATCTAATATTAATTTCTTCAATATCCTTTACAATTCTTTCAAGTAAGATCCTAAGACCACCTTCTTGTATAGAAAGCTTCCTAGAAGATTCCATAACCTGTGTTAAGGTCATATCATTCATTCTCTATCCTCCAATAGCTAGTTTCTGGTTTTCTATACTTCTCTAAATCAACCCCTTGCAATTCCATAATGCTTGAATAGTCTATAGAACCAGACTTTTTTATCTGGGTTACTTTTAAGCCATTGCCTTTCATATTTCTTCCTCCACTCAAGGACAGTAATGCAGATCTCAAAAGTTCCTCCTGCATCAACAACTCTTTTTTTTGTTTCTGTAATGATTTCCAGAGGTTTGTGTGATTTATCCATAGGTCACTCTCACAAGTAATATATTTATCTTCTGGCATATGGAAGTTCTGCAGACTATCCCAAAACTCCTTAAGATTTGGTATCATCTTATCGATATATGCTTGGTCTCTTTTTACATCAAAATAAATTAATTCTTCATTGTGGTAAGAGCAATAAATTATTTGATCAAAATCCAATACTTCCATAATTGTTTGGAGTTGAGCCACATACTTTTTTGGGACTTGTTTTATAGCTGCTAATGCATGGTCAATTTTATTGGAAGTTTTAATTTCAAGAAGAGCAATAATTTCATTTTCATATAAATATATTCCATCGATAGAGCAACCAAGCCATTCATACTTAGATGATTGAAATACTTTGGGTTGAAAATCATATCCAAGTTTATCAATCATCATCTTTCTAATGATTGGTTCCAGAGTGTTACCTCTCTTCATAGCATCATTCTGAACTTGAGGCTCAGCGAAGCCAGCCATTTCTTTCCAGAGTTCTTGCTTAGTCCTATAAGGGGAGTCACCCATTACAATTGGAGCTATGGAGGCGGTGATTTTACCTTTACGCCAGGAAAGCCATTCCTGGCTTCCCTGTATTAAATTAATCTCTTTCATCAGAAAGGTAACTCATTTTGATTGTTTAAGGCATATTCATTACGGTTTTTGATAGCAGAAGTAAATATCTTTTCATAAGAATGTAAAGGAATATCTTCAAACTTATCACTCTTGAAAAGCTTCTTCATAGTTTCTTTAACTTTATCAACATACAAAGGATCACAATTCTCAAATACAGAACCAAGATAAGTAACTTGTTCTGGTGATATCTTGGCAACTGGCTTAATTTCTTCTTTTAAGGCATCTCCCTTGCGTTCAAAGATACCGGGGGTATATTTACTCCAGTTTGAATCAAAAGGGTCTCTACCGTCAAATAAAGCCTCTAAATTGATCTTCTTCTCGTGAAACATCTGTTCAACATAATCCCCTATCGGTTTATGAGGACTTGGGCTTACCGCGTATTTAGTCTTCATACCTTCACCTGTCTTCACGATCTTTAAATCGTAATGATATGGGCTTCCCCAATCTGGGTTATTACATAAATCCTCAATCGATTTCCTAACCGAAGCTTGAGTAATATTTAGTATTTGAATTTGCTCTTCAATGTGATTCCAAACAATCATACTCCAAAAATGCTTGAAAGGCTTAGCCGGATCTATAGATTGAACAGGTTTGTTATTCATTCTAAATCTAATAGGCTTGTCATTCTTCCAGTCTTCAAAACCGAGGATGGGGGCGCTAAGTATTCTAATCTTATTCTCTCCAACCTGTATCTTCATATATCCGCTGTTACTCTTTGGCGCTTCGTAATCTTGTGGTAAAAAACTCATAATATTTCCTTTTGTTTAACAATACATTTCTTTAATTGCCTTTAACTCACTTATCACCTTGTCTATCTCTCTTGCATACTTCATAAATTGTAACTGCATCTCTGCATTAAATTTATATTCTCCTTCTATCATTCCATCAATCCGACTTATAATCCCATCACACAACTCTATCGTTTCATCAATAATCATTTCCCTTCTCCTTTAATTTCATTTTTTGTATATTAAAGATATCGGTTTCATTCCCGACTCCTGTTGCCTTGAGAGACTTAAGATATCTCTCAAGGTTTTTTTAATAACTCAACTGCAAACACTCCATACAACCACTTCTACAGCCACAACCAACTTCCACTTCTTCCATCTTAGGATATGTATCTCTATCAATAACTTCATACCCATAATTCTCCAAAAACTCCACACATCTATCTATCTCATCATACAACTCTTGCCCCGTTAGCTTTTTCATCATCTTCTCCTGTTAGTTTTATTCATCTTATCTCAGCTTTCCGACTTTAGCTACCTAGCCTAATGGTCTAAGCGTTAATCGTGTACTTGCTTTGATACACCAAATTCTAACACCTCTCCAATTTTGGTGCAAGCTCTTTTTCCTATTTACTTATATTAAATTAAATATTACACTGCATACAAACGGTATAAACACGGAGGGTAAATGGCTTCTAATGGTTATAAACCCATCAATTGGGATATTGTAGATAAAATGTTAATTGCTGGTTGCAATGGACGACAAGCTGCTGCACGACTTGGGATATCTCCCGATTTACTTTATACTAAAGTTAAAGAAGAAAGAGGCGCTGAGAACTTCTCTGCATATTTGCAGGAGAAACAAGCAAAAGGCGAATCTTTCCTCCATGAATTGCAATTTAAAAAGGCTCAAGAAGGTAGTGAGCGCATGCTTATGCATTTAGGTGAACATAGGCTTGGACAAGTTTCCAACAAAGAATTATCCGATTCTCAAGAGCTTAGCATAGCTAAAGGGCAGATGTCAGTACTAATGGAACATATTCGCTTCCTACAGAAAAAATCTCAATCTTCTGACCTGAAAATAGATGATAGTAAAAGCAATGCTGAACAGAAATCATAATGATTGATTGGGCTCAACATACCATTTTGAGGAATCTTTTCTATATTGGCTATCATTTCATCAAGTAGTTTAAGTTTCTCTTCACGAGTGGAGGCTTTATCAATACTTTTATCTTTAGTACTATCATCTTCCTTTTCATCTGCACCTTTTTCTTTGAGCGTGACGATGATTTCATTGTTTAGATCATCAACACGCATGAAGTTCTTAAAGTCCTTTGCAGCACAGCCAAGCTTTGATAAACCACCATGTATACTTATCTCACCACATTTGCAATCTACATAATCATGCTCATGATATGACTCTATGATAGATTGGCAAAGCTTGCATTTAGCCCTATTTCTCATTATTCGTCCTTTTCAAATGAATTATCAAATTCTTCCTTTTCGCAATATTCATCATCTTTACATTTATTCTGACATTCAACTTCTGCCCAATAAGAATCTCCTACATATGGACATTGGCAACATTTATATCTTTCTTTTGATTCAAGTCTCATTCTTTATATCCTTGTCTAAGAATATCTGTAACTGTTGCATATGATAATCTCTATCGTTGGTAATAGCACATAACTTTACAAGTTTATCGTGATAATCAGCTTCTAGTATTTTCAATTTGTATTTAAGCATCCTAATTTCTGTCTCTAAATCTTCTCTCATCTTGACATCCTTATGGCTTATAGTATAGGCTATAAGCATGACAGAACTATTTAGTAAAAAGCAACTACAATTTATCACTGAGTCAGTGGCTAAGTGGAATCTAGCCCATGGGGCTGTTCGTACCGGAAAAACTGTTGGGACACTCTTTAGATTTATGCAATATTCAATGGAATGCCCCGATTCTCAGCTGTTTATGGTTGGACATTCTTCCGATACAATCTATCAAAACGCCGTCAGATTATTATTTGAATCACCTCAATTTGCCATGTTTAGGCCATTTTGTGCTTGGTCTCCCGGTAAACGACAATTAAAGTTTATGGATAAGAATATTCATTTACTAGGTGCGAAGGACGAGGGTTGTATCGGGGCTTTTCAAGGAAAAACCTTTTCTGGCGTTTACTGTGATGAAATAACACTCTATCCCCCATCTATCATCGACATGATTGATTCACGGCTTTCTAACCCCCATTCTATGGGCTTTGCTTCGATGAATCCAACTTACCCAACTCATAAGATCAAAGAATGGATAGATAAGGCAATTGCCGGTGATAAAAACTATTATCAATTACATTTTACCTTAGATGATAATCCTTTTGTCGATGAAGACTATAAAAACCGTCTCAAATATAGCACTTCAGGCATATTCCATAAGCGCAATTANNNCAAATGGGTAAAAGGATATGGGTTGAAAAGGAATATTATTGGGATTGCAAGAAGATGCACAGACAGAAGCTTAATAGCGAATTCTGTGATGATGTATATAATTTTCTTGAGCCTTATGCCATTAAAGGTATTTATATAGATCCATCAGCTGCCAGTATGAAACTTGAGTTAAGACGAAGAGGCATGCATGTAATAGATGCTGATAATGATGTCTACAATGGCATTGAGAAAATGTGCAATGAAATGGCGATAGGTAATCTATCTATCATGAAGGAATGTAAAAACCTAATCCGAGAGATACAAAACTATGTATGGGATACCAAGAAAAGTATACAGGGCGAAGATGAGCCGGTTAAAAAAGGGGACCATGCGATTGATGCATTACGATATGCCATCGCCACGCATAAGATTAATAAAGGATATGATGGGCCAGATCATAACCCGAATGAGTATGTGAATAATAGATTTAAGCCTACAAGGTAGATAGAAGGCACTTTATTTACCTTCTATCTAAATTAAATTTGATTACATGTGGGTTGCAGAAATGTCCTTGGGTTAAATTCAACTATTTTCATTTTTTTTTTTTCATCTTTGATATATTTATTGAAAACATGCTCGATGAGATGATTATATATTTCCGTTCTTGACTGCAATCTACAAGCTAGTTTTACGGCAGAGGGATAATTATAAAGTTTCCTGATAAATTCTTCATGTTCATAATTTATACTATTAATGATCTTCCAACAAGCTAACAAAACTGCATTCAGAATAGGTCTTGAGGTAATTTCTTTTAAGACGATTATCACGTCTTTTATTTTTTGAAAATTATCATTTAGTTTTTCTTTAGAGAGTGAAAATCTTAATTTCCCTTCTTTATATATCCTTGTAGGACTGAAACCTGTTGAACATACGGTTATTATAAAAGTATGAGGAAGATTGAATTTTTGGTCTATTTCTTCAATAAATTTGTATCTATCGTTACTGATTGAATAAAAATGGGTAAAATCTTGCAGTGTCCATGAATTTTGATTTTGCAACAAAGGAATCGCATCTTCTCCTAAGTCATTGGATATGCAATAATAGATAGGTATATTTAATTGCTTTGCAGCATCTAGACGGTGCTGACCGTCTATTACATAAAAATCTTTGGTGACTTTTATGGGGCATTCATGAAGCAAATTCTTTTTCTTTATGGATTCTAATATTTTATTTCCATGCAACTTTCGATTTGATTCGAATAATTTGAATTGAGAATAATTTGTAGTTTTGTGTATATTGGACATATAACCATCCTTGGTTTTGTGTTTACTAATCAAAAATATACTATCTTGTGATGGTTATTTTGACAAAGCAAAAAACACAGAGAATCTCCCACAAATGACTGAATTCGGAAAAAAATTCAAAGAAGCGCTCTCAAAAGCCATCAATCCGATCGAAATGGGAATGTTTCTTAAATCCCCAATAAGTGGATTGACTATCGCTTCGATCGAAAGATATTTGGATAATTATGAGAAGGTGAAACGCGATAAGGAATATATCCGAAAAATGATCAGAATTTTGTTAGGAGTAAAATGAAATGTAAATCCGCTTTACATGGATTGCAATAATTAAAGGTTTAAGTTACCCTCCAGCCTACAGTCTATTTGATCGTTTGGAGGTCCTATTTCTTTATATCTTCCCCCCTGGAACAACTCTGTAGAGCCCAATCAAGGAAACGTGCGCCAATGGTTAGACAACCTATCGGCTAAAGTTATGCCAATGGAGTCAGCGCGTTGGAACCAAAGTAATATAGATACATTATTTTATGCAGGTGCCCAGGATTTCGTTAATAGATACTTCGGCGGTGGGCCTTCTCTATCTAAACAGCAATACTACTTCAACATCTGCCAGCAACCAATCAATATGATCACTGGCCGTCAACGTCAGCATAGAAAGGGAATCAACTACCAATGTACGGATGGAAGCGATCCTCAGACTACAGACCAATATACAAAACTTATTATGAATTCCTGTCAAAAGGAAGGGATACATGAGCAGTTTTCCAAATCATGTGAGCTTGCTGCTGTGGCTGGTAAAAACCTATTGCAGCCTTACCTTGACTTTACCGGCGATGATCCAGCACAAGGCACCCTAAAGGTTAAGATCTGGGAGTATAACTCGTTTCTCATCGACCCCTTCTATCGCAATCCGGATATGTCAGATTGCCAATTCATCTGGTGTCAAGAATATATTTCAAAACAAGAAGCTGAAAGCCGATTTCCAGATAAAATCACTTCAATAAAGCCAATGGCAGGGACACCACAACGTTATGGCTCGTTCTATTTCCTCCCGGAAAATTACAACATGGCCCGCAACGATCTCATGGTATTATCCTACGTTTGGTATAAATGGAAAAAGAAAAAGAAGAGGCTCTATAGTAATTCGCGTAATCAATTCTTTGATTTTGCGGGTGGCGATGGGCAACTGGAACACATTCTTTACCACATAGAAGACATGGAAGAAGTGACTGTTGAAACTCCATGCTGGAAATTGGCTGTAGTTCTTAACGATCAACTTATGTTTCAAGGTGATAACCCTCTCTGGGATGGTCCTGAATGCCCTTTTATTAGTGTTGATTGGAATTACGATCCACATATTAACCACTTTGATTTACGTAATAGATCACTGACAAGAACTATGAGAGACCCTCAATTTCTCTTCAATTTCAAGATCATCAACAACAACGATATCGCAGCTGCCACCATCAACGCAGGATGGAAGAGAAAGATTGGTGCAGTGGCCAACGAAGATAACCTCAAGAAAGCAGGGCAAGGCTGGGATGTCATAGTCAATGAAGGTTATGAGATGACTGACGTTGAGAAGATCATACCTTCTGCCGTTCCTGAATCTGATTTAGCCCTTGCCCAACAAATGAATGATCTTATATTTAAAACAGCTGGAATAGACCTTGAAAGCTGGTCTGGACAGAATGACAAGCAGATATCATCCCTTACATTACTGCTTAAGCAAGATGCCAATCTAATGGTATTTCAAAAATACTTTGATCAATGGGATCTATCCCTCAAACTACTTGGTGAAAGGCTTTTATTAATTGGAATAAACAATTGGAATGCTGAGAAAGTTAAGATGATGATAGGAGAAGAGCCCACCCCCTTCTTCTATTCTAAGATCTTTGCTAAGTATAATACTGTAGTTGAAGAAGGACTTCTCACACCAACACAGAAGAACTTACAAGCTCAGCAACTCATGGATATTAACGCAGCCTTCGGAAGAGAAGTCATACCACCATCTATGATTATTAAAGATATGAATATACAAGGTAAAGCGCAGATTGTTGAATTCCTTAAACAACAAGAAGAACAAGCAAGTCATAAACAAGCTGAGATGGAAGATCTCCAACATGCGTTTGAAGACGCTAAACTTAAAGAGCTTTACAGTAAGGCCACAGCAAACATTGCACGTGCTAGGGAAGATCATAGCCGTTCAGAATCGAACCTAGGACTTTATGAAGAAAGATTAAGTATGATTGAGAGAAATAGGGCAATGAGTTTGGCAGAGAAGCAAAAAGCTTTAACTTCACTCCTAGACAATATCGAACGCTTTGGAGAGATTGAGGTAGAACATTCACAACTCCAACTTGATATTCAAAATCAAAAAATGATGCAAGAAGAAGAATTTGAGAAAAAAGATGTTGAACGAAGAACAGAGTCTAATAAGTTCCTTCAAGAAATACTTGGTGGAGTTTTACCAAAACCTGGTGGTCAGCAAGAACAAATGCAGCAACAGACCCAACAACCGGCTGGACAATTACAATAGTATAAGTTAAAATGAGTAAAGAATACTTGGATATCCACAATGTCCAAGGTGTAGAAAAATAACAAATATGGGTCTTGATAGACTCTAAGGGGAATTTATGGCTAGTGGAAGCGGACAAAGAGCTGATAAAGAAAAATCTGGCGGAATGAGAATAGATAATCATTCAGCATTTATGGGTAGTGGTGGAGGCGATTCAGTGCTTCCTAAAGGCGTCCATGTAAAGACATTCTCAAGCGCTGAAGGTGCAGGATCCGAGATGGATTACGAAGATACTTCTGAGAAGATCAAAGGCGTACAGAATGCAGGTATTGCTAAGGCTAAAGGATCACCAATGAAACCTGGCTATAGAAACTAATTTAGGTCTGTAGTTCGTGCTAGCATAAAACATTTTGAACAAAACGGCTACAGCCTATTTATAAAGGATACCCCATGAAAAGAGAAAAAGAACAAATAAATGCGAAGTCTGGTTTTTCTGATCCTATTAAAATTAAAGAACAGCGTGAAGAGGATAAACCAGTCGATGGAAAGAAATCGCCATGGGACTTCAGATGTCCCCAATACGATCAGAGATCTAGTAATTTTATTAATGCTGGTACTCATTACGGCTCATGTCATAAGCAGCCTATAGGTCATATGGGAAATCCTTCCACTAAAGCTGCTTGTTTGCCTATGGATGGTGTTAAAACCATGAGAGATGATGATAGAGGATGAAGCACACGAAAGTAAAGACAGCCCATACGCCTAAGTCTCCTAAAGGAATGGGAGACTTTCACGGTACTGCCATAAAGAATCCAATAGGTAAGATGCGTGATGGTATGGGCATGAAGGATATTAGTCCGAAGAAGATTAAGACTCCGCCTAAATCACTCGCCTAAGATTTTTTATTTGGCCAATTATTTCTAATTCTGTATCAGAATGATAATCAACTTCATTCTTGAAGGGAAATCTTCTTGAAGGAGATTTAGACATTATTTCTTCAGTAAGCAAAACAAAAATAAAACCACCATCAGAATAATATCCAACCCCAAAGAAATCTTGATCAATATTTTCAACTTTAGGCAATTTTACTAAAAGTAATTCTTTATCATTATCCATGAAAAAACTCCCTCTTCAATCCTTTCCTATATCTTGCATTATTGGACATCTCGGTAAAAATGGCATTTATCCTTGCATCATCTAAATCATCATCTTCCTTTGCTTCTAACATCTCTCTATTAGTATGGAAGTTTCTAATGCTTTCATAGACTGTTAGGTTTTCTATCATGTCACCCTGTTCAAATTGTCCCCATAACTCCCTTGCAGGGATTATCCAAATAACTTTAATATGATCTGTTGGAGGATATGCTTTGAAAAGCATAGAGTTTTCTTGGGCCTTCGGTTTAGTAAGTCTTGGTTCCCAGATAAGCCTACCGCTTGGAACATCTTCCATAGTCTTGTATTTTCTTTGATAAGGTATATTTGTAAAACTACACATTAAATCTTGAGAATATAGAGATTTCTTTTCATCCATATCGATAGTTCTTTGATGAGCAAAGATATAGAAGGGTTGATTGCCAAACTCTTCTGGCCTAAGCTTAATACATTCTTCACATCCTTGAGAGATCAGATCATCTTGTTTGTGGAATTGCTTTAACCTATCGTGTGTTTCAAGGAAGTTTATCTTCATTCTTTCCTAATAATAAATAGTTTAGTAACATGTGAGAAAGTCTAACCGCAATCCAGCGTCACGGGTAAAGGATCAATATGACAGCACCATCCCAAGAAAATCAAGCAGAAACTGCCCAACCCAGCAATAAAGAACTGAACTTCCGCAACCTTGAAGCCAGATACCAGAGAGAATTAGACAAGGAAAGAGCCGCTCATCAAGATACCATAAAACAAATGCAAGAAAGATCTCAAGCGCCAGTTCATGAAGAAGATGACTCAGAACCATATGTCAACAAGCAAAACTTAAATCGTCAATTTACTTCATTTGAAAAGAAGATGGAAGAGAAGATTGAAAAGAAGGCCGAAGAGAAGGCTAGAGCCATGATTTACTCTGATAAGAAAGAATCATTCTTAAGAAATAACCCTGATTTCCATGATGTTCTACAACATGCTGAGAAACTAGCTCTTAAAGATCCAGACCTTGCAGATTCTATCCTAGAGATGCCTGAGAGCTTTGAAAGACAGAAACTAGTCTATAAAAACATCAAGGCACTTGGACTACATCAACCAGCAGTAAAACAACCCACCATTCAAGATAAAGTAGATGCTAATCGAAAAGGGCCTTACTATCAGCCAAGCGGTGTTGGGACAGCTCCCTATGCTTCACAAGGGGATTTTAGCCAAGGTGGACAAAAACAAGCTTATGACAAGATGCAAGAACTGAAGAATAGATTGAGGTTATAATGACAGATTTAGAAAAAGGAATATTGGTTTCTATCGATTCTTTTGAATTAAAAACTCTTGAAAATAAAAAAGGTTATCTTTCATTTGAAAATTACCCTGAAGAATACAAGAAAATATCTTTACCGGATGAAGTAGGGAGATTTCTATTTTTTAGATTTATTCTCCGGGTGAAGGATTCGAACCTACGACCAATGGCTTAACAGGCCACTGCTCTAACCACTGAGCTAACCCGGATTAATTTAATGACTATTATATGTCCAAAATGTAAAAAAAATCTCAAAGATTCGTCATTTCTAATGATGGGAATAGACAAGAAGTGTTTCGATTGTCATGTAAATTGGACAGAAACAAGCCTATGATAAGATGCAAGAACTGAAGAATAGATTGAGGTTGTAATGATTAGATTCTTTTATTATTTAAGAGCTAGATTTAGAGCATGGAACTATAAAAGAAAATATGGAATTTCCATTGAAGAAGCTATGTTATGGTATGGTAGAAATATTTTGATTAACGAACAGAAAACAGACTGAGGTTAGGATAAACAATGAAATGTGAAAGATGCGAAAATGATTGTATCCTTTGCCCAGAAAACTATCCTTGGAATGAAGACTTTTGGATATGTTCAGAATGCGGATCAACATATATTTTTGAATTTAAGATAGATAAAGATCTTTTGATAAAAAGGAAGGAAATATAATAAACATATGATGGCCTTATGTAAAAGTAAATTTTTTGATGGAATTCAACATCATTTGTATGAAATATTACCAGGTGATGACTGGGGTGAATATCCTTGGGGAATCCCATGTGATGAATATGGTCAAAATAAATATTGGCTACCAGTTATGAATAAATAATTAGACATAAATCTATGTCATAAAGATAATGAAGTTTTATAAGAGCTGTTAGGGTTAGTGGCGGAGTGGTTCAACGCGCCGTATCTTAGATATGGTTTTCACTGGTTCGAATCCAGTCTTACCCGCCTTATCAGATGAGCCGAAAGGTAGTCGCAGATTAGATAGGCTCTTATTCTTTTCGTTCGCACAATCGTAATGTGCATTCGCGTTAGAGGAAATCGCACCCCTCAACAAAGATATGCTCGAGAACGGCGTAAGTTAGGCTCGCCAACCGATCACATATCAATACTAACCTCAATCATTGAGGTATCATGACAATCACAAATACTGGAAATTTGGGCCCTATGATCTTGCAGTCGCTTGCGCCTGCGATGTTATATGTCCCAACTCCAACAATGAATTATATTACAGTCTGTGACAAGATTTCGATGCCACCAAATGGCGGAACGACTTGCAGATTTATGCGCCCACGCGCACTACAACCACCTACTATCCAATTGGGTAATAGTGGGATTGATCCTCCAGCACAAGTGCCACAACGTGATATCATTGATGCCCAGATGGCGTTCTTCGGTACTGGTTGCATCATAGATTTTGTGATGGGTAAACCTTCTCTGATTGACTTGGAAGCCTACGGCGAAAGCTATGGCGACAGGGCGCAAGCTTTATTAGCAGCGTGAGAGACTAAGTGAGAGGGATTCATATGGGCATCTATATGAATATGCGATAGTCCGAACAGTTCTACGAAAGGAACTGAAGAAAGCAGAAATGTCTTTCTCCCACACATGTGGAGTAACAAATTGAAATGAACAAGTTATACTTCAAGATCAGGAAGGGGTCCTAGCATGGGTCTCCGAGCGTCTTGCAGTAGCCATGAGACAAGCAGAGGATTTAATTTTAAGAGATTATGTCGTTTCTGCTGCATCTCAAATCAATGCCGGTGGTGGTAGTAACGGGGACAATCCTACCAATTTAGGTATATCTGATTTCTCCTTAGTTGCTACTACACTCGATAAATTTTGTGTCGAGTATAAATCTTCTTTGATTGACTTGGAGTGCCTGGCTGCGTAAGCGGAGGTTAACAAGGGGCAAGCGAAAGCAGCCTGAGAGACTAAGTAAGAAGACCCAGAAATGGGATGCGATAGTCCGAACCGCAAATATATATGAAATTGCGGAAGTTAGCAGAAATGACTAGCTCGCTTAAATAATGGATGAATTTAAATGACGAACCTTATCATAAATTTCACTTCTCCCTTCAAAGTCCTTGGAGATGACTTTTTTTCTGAGTTCAATCATTTGTTCGCACATTGGTTTTTTGTGAATCAAAAAAGGAAAAACTCCTTTAAGAAGAGGATCAATTTGAAGATTAGAAATTCTCCAAAGCATTTGATTTCGACAATTCATAAGATGGCTTTTGTCCAGAAAATGAAATTGTCCACCGAATCTTTGAGAAGCCCAAAAGAAAAAAGGTGCTTTAGTATTATTGCATTGAAGTTGTGCCCTATAATAAGGTGTAACTCCTCTTTTCTGAAATGTTTTGTTGATGTCAAGACTGCATTCAGCATCTATGAATCCAGCAAGATAAGCAAAATCATTTTCATTTGGAATGATAGTATTTCTAACAGATTCAACATCTTCTTTGATGGAGTTATGAATAATATGCGTTTCGGTCTTGAGAATTTTCATAGCCTTTATCAAGGCATTTCGATCTTCTTTGTAAAGTGGATTTCGAAATTTAAGGAAAATTTCACATTCTTGTCTTTTCTCAATGAGAAATGGAAGAATCTTTTCAAGATCAACATAACCTTTTTTGGTAAAAACAAAATGATAAGATGGAACTCTGTTTTTTTGTCTGGACTGTTTGGTGTGAATATTCCCATCAAATCGATTCTTAAACCACTCAATATTATCAATATGGGTGGAGATAATCGAAAAAGTGTCTTGCACAAATGGAGAAGTTTTTATTTCTCCAATGAAAAAACACCCATCACCATCAATGTAACCAGCTGTGTAAGCTAAATCCGTATCGTTCATGCAAATAATATAGCATGTATGGGTTATTTAAGTCAATAAGTAACAGAACGACAAACAATGCCTACAAATTTATGTCGGGTATTGAAGGTATGGATAGATTCGGTACAGGTCCAGTTCGTTCAGCATACTTTATGCTGTCCTCAACTGAACTACAAACTGATATGGATGCTCTAGTGGGACAAGGATTCTTGTCACAATGGAACTATCCAACAAATGCCTCTGCCCTTCCAAGCGAATATGGATCAGTGTTTAACACACGTATCCTGACTTCCTCAGAAGCGCCTGTGGCTCGTGGTGCATCTGCTAACGGACAAGATGTGTATTATAACACAGTACTTGGTAAGCAAGCTATCACACATATTAACCAAGATGGATTCTCAATGAATCTTATTTATCGTGACCCATACTACAGTGGTATGTTGGCCCAAAATGCTACCTTAGCTGTGAAGTTTGCACAAGCGCAAGCAATCACACAAGATACAGCCATCAGAAACCTTTTAAGTACTCGTTTAAGTACTTTATTCCTATAAGGAGGATATATGGCTGAATATTCAAGAATGGCTAAAGGAAACTTTACGGCTGCTGGAACAAATGCATATGTTACTTTACCATTTATTCCAGATTATGTGGAATTATGGAACCTGACCAATATTAAAACTGGTGGTGCACATAAAGTAACAAGAGCTTGGTGGGATAATAGATTATTGGATGGATCGAATAATCCAACAATGGTTGAATTATATACTTCTGGTGGTACTGTAAACGTGTTTGATGTTATTGAAACTAATGGAATATCAGCTTTCCAAGCTGGACTATTACTTCAATATGGACCAATTGTACAACACAACGGATCTCCTGTGTCTGATTTTTCAATCAGCAAAGCAAGTCCAGCAGTTGTAACAACAGTTGGAAATCATGGTTTGAATACTGGTGATGTAGTCATCTTTTCAAATCTTTATCAAACGGCAACAACTGGAATGCAGCAAATTGCTGGTATTCCATTTACTATTACTAAAACTGCTGCAACCACATTTACAATACAATGGGATACATCGGGAAGTAATTACACAGCATTTAATACATCAACTGCAACAAATAACGTAGGTTCATACAAACAAGTTTTGTATCCTAATCTTTATTTCCCAGGTGATTTGATTATCGATGCAGTGACAACCGGTGCTACAACCACCATCAAGACGACAACCCAGCATAATTTTCAGGTTGGTCAAGAAGTTGGTTTTAGAATTCCATTAGTCTGGGGTCCAACTGGTCTAAATGAGTTACCAAACGTGCTCATTCCAGGATCTCCAATCTATGGATATGTGATATCAGTTACTGATATGCAGACATTTGTTGTGAATATTAACTCGACTGGTTTTACAGCATTTAATGCAAACCAAGCATTTACAAGTTTCCCGGGGCTTAAATGGCCTCAGGTAATGGCTGTTGGAGATGTAAATACAGGTGGTGTTCAGATTTCATCTGGATCGCCTTTATATCCATCGCCTCAATTTTCCTATGCTGCACTAAATGATAGTTCTACTATCAATGGTCCAGCAATTTTGGGTTCTTTTGTCAATAATACAAGACAAGGGTTCTTAATAGGAACGGGNNCAAGGATTATATGCCATTAAATAGTGTTATTTCATATCCGATATCAGCCTACCAAAACCTACCCATTCATGCAGAATATTATGAACCAAATAGATTCGTGATATCTGGCATAACGCTTGGAGTGCAGACAACTGTTACAACAACTATCAATCACAATTATGTGATCGGACAATTGGTAAGGCTTATAATTCCCTCTTCATTTGGCTCTAGAGGACTTAACGAACAGACAGGATATGTAATATCCATCCCATCGCTAAATCAAATCCTATTGGACTTAAACAGTGTTGGAATAGATCCATTCATTTCATCTTCTGCCAAAACACAAGCCCAAATATTATCAATTGGGGGAATAAATACTGGAGCTATCAACACAAGCGGGGGACAAAACTTAAGCACTTTTATTCCTGGAAGCTTCCTTGACATCTCACCTTTATAAAGTTATACTTAAAATTTCGTATAACCCTTAAAAGTTAGGTATAACTATGACAGCAAAAGTAAAATCATCTTCTGAACAAGAGTTAGATAAGTGCCAAAAGCAATTCGATGCATTTGATGATAATATAAAATCTTTGACTCAAGATCGTATGAAAGAGGCTCCTAAGTTAGAAGTAGAGCCTCAAACAAAACTTTCCCAAAATGAAATTTCAAAATCAAAAGACATCTATCTGAAACCTTGGAAGACAATAGGTTGTAAAGAGAAGTTTAATGAAAAATATAGAGATGAATATAACTTTCAAAAGGAGTATGTACATTTCACTGCGGAGAATCATGAAATCATTGGAGAGGAATTAGACTTCTGGACAAGGCCCTTCCCAGGGATGCCAGCTGAAGAATGGAAAGTACCCTGCAATAAACCTGTATGGGCACCAAGATATGTTGCTGAAAGAATTAAAGGATGTTCTTACCATCGTCTCAAAATGGATACAAGAACTACTGGTGGAGATGGAAGAGCAGAATATTATGGATCAATGGCTGTTGACACAACAGTACAAAGGCTTGATGCGGTACCTGTAAGTAATCGTAAATCTGTCTTTGTAAGTGCAGGATTCTAATATAGACAAGAAACCTTTTTGATGATATGATTATCCTCTAATTTTGGAGGATAGATAATGAAAGAATGCAGATGTTGCAAAACACAAAAAAATCATCATGAATTTGATGTGAGATTAAGAAATTCAGATGGATTGTATTCCTATTGCAAATTATGTGTAAAACATAAAAATAAAATCAAATATGAAAAAAATAAGATTTCATATTTAGAGAAAAATAAGGAATATAAGGAAATAAATCGAGAATTTTTAAATGAGCAATCAAAGGAATATTACTACAGAAACCGTGAAAAACAGTTAAAAAATAGAGAAGAATATCGAAAAAAAAATAAAGAAAAAATATCTATCAAAGAAGCTTTGAAAAGAATATCTGATGTGGATAGATTTGAGAAAAATAGAAAGAGACATCTTTTTTGGTCGAAAGAGAATAGGGAGTATTTGAATGAATGGCAAAGAAATTGGTATCAAAAAAATAAAGAAAAAAGAAGATCCCATGTTATACTCAATCGAGCTGTTAATTCAGGTAAGATTATGAGACCAAATAATTGTTCTCAGTGTAATAAAGAATGCAAACCAGATGGTCATCATGCAAATTATTCAAAACCATTAGATGTGATTTGGCTTTGTAGAGCATGTCATTCCAGAAAATCTCCTAGAACGGTGATTATATGAATCTCTTGTCAGATATTTTGACATACATTAGAAGAATAATAAAGAGTCCTTCCAATGCAGTCATAACAGATAATCTATTAATAGATTATGTCAATAGATTCTGGGTGATGGATGTCAATGCTACGATGCAGTTATTTGATTTGAAGACAAAATATTCATTTCAAACAACTCCGGGAGTTGATCAGTACAATATGCCTCTCTATAGCATACAATCTGAGACTCCTGGAAGTCCAAATGCTCAAGATATAGCAATGTTTCCAGTCTATCAGGGATTTTTAGGACCTGCCTATATCAATGGTGTTCAAATACAATTAGAAACCCAGCAAAGAGAATTTTTTAGGATATTTCCAAATATAGTCCAACAACCAATTCAAGTAGGTGTTGGAACTGGAACTAATTCCCCTTATACTCTTAGTATTCCAATCATCAACAATCTAACTCCAATAAACATTAATCCACCTATTCAATCCTTGCTTCGTGGTCATATAGATATTGCTGGAATTATCTCTACTGGTGTAAATGTAGATCCTCCACAGATAAGTTCGGCTTCTATTGCCTCTGGTTTACCATTTATTCAAGATATACCTGTCACAAGTGTCTTTCCAGCAGTTTATTTTATATCTACAGGACTTGATGGATCAAATATAATTGTTTGTGACAGTGGACAGTTTTTAGAAGGATTCCAGAACTATGGCCTCTTAATGCAGCAAGGACCGGCACCTTATGGTAACCTTCCCTTAACTTTAGGTCCATTACCAAACTATAGCACTACACAAAATACCATTAATTATTTCACAGGTGTTGCTACAAACGTCTATTTCCCTGTACCTATACCACCTGGTCAAATTATTAATGCTCAATGCTATTATTTCCAATCAGGTCTTCCAAGAGCAATACTTTATTATAATAATACTTTAACACTACGTGCTCCTCCAGATCGACAATATCTCGTTGAATTAGATGCTTATCTATCCCCTGCTGCATTCTTTAGCACTTCAGCTGCCATCCCATTTGGTTATATGGCTGAATACATAGCCAGAGGTGCCGCTAGGAAGATTCTTTCAGATACAGGAGATGTAGAGCAGTTTATGTTTTATGAGCCCCTATTCAAAGAGCAAGAGGCCTTGGTGCACATTAGAAGCCAAAGACAATGGACAAATAACCGTACTGAAACTATCTATAGCAGAGGCCATAACAATGGCTCTATTGGTAACTTCGGAAGCGGTTCTTCAACACTATAAGGAATAATTATGCCAATTCCAGCACTTACCTATACTCAAAACCTTCCAAACCCTCCTAATCTGCCTTCTCAAGATGTGGGTAATATGCAGATTAATACAAATTCAATCTATACATTCCTAAATGTTGATCATGTGAATTTTGGTAATGTTAATAATGGAACGCATTTACAAGTTCAATTACAAAATCAATTAAATATTCCACCAGGTTTGCAAAATGGTTTTGAAACACTTTATTCAAAAGCAACAACAGGTTCTGGTGAACTTTACTTTACAAGAGGTGCTACAGGTGTTGAGATACAAATGACAGCCGGCCCGAATAGTTTAACATCCTTTGGAACAAATCCTGGATGGACTTTTTTACCTGGTGGATTATTATTGCAATATGGAAGAATTAGTATTCCAACAGCTCTTACTCAAACTGGTCAGGTTCTTTTTCCAACTCCTTTTAGTGCTATACCTTATTCTATTACACTTGGATATACTGTTACAGGCACTTCAAATCCTCATGCAGTATGGATTGATAATGGAGTAGCTATTTCAACAACTACATTTAATTATCAAATTGATATTAAGGGTACTTCTGTACATTTTTATTGGATGGCAATAGGCCCAGCATAGGAAAATAAATTATGGGTGAAAAAATAATCATTGGTCCAATCGATAAAGGCCTGAAAACTAATCGAGAACCCTTCGTCATTGATAATGATTCATTTCCAACTCTTCTAAATGCTTACCAATGGCGTGGAAGGGTTAAAAGAAAAAGAGGCACAACACAACTTGATCGTCTTCAAAGAACTTTAGGTCCTTTAGTCGGTGGAAATACATTTATAGGTCAAACTACATCGATTTTCAACTTATTTACATTTTTTTCAGTTACTGAACCAAATAAATCAATAGTTCCTGGAAACGTATTGATTACAATAGGTGCACCTGATAATGCTACATTCCAAGATAATGGAATGGGTGGCTTTACAGTCACAGGTATAGGGATAGCTTTAGGATCAACTATAAATTATCTCACAGGTGCAGTAGTATTAAACTTCACTGCTGCTAGTGGAGTATCTCCAACAACATTAACAATGTCCTACTTTCCTTCACTTCCTGTGATGGGTTTCAGGGATCTTTTACTTAATAATGCCCAATATCCAGGAAATTTAGCTTTTGATACCACGTATTCATATAATGTCAGCCCTATAGATCCATTTCCAATTACAGATGTTACATTTTATAAAAACCCTGTATCAAGTGGAACTTATACCGCTAAATCATCCTTAACACCTTTTGTCTTTAATGGTAAAGACTACCAGCAGTTTTGGACTATCAATTACCAGAATGCTTTGTGGGCTACCAATGGGTTAAATGTTCCTTTTATTGCTTCACAATTTGGAATGCAATTTGCACCTTTAGGAACTATCATATATGTTTCAAATACAGTCACAACACTTGTTTTGACAATAACAAATTGTCCATTAGTGATCGGTGATTTTGTATATTTTAATGAATGGACTGTTGGCGGAAATATTGTAAATGCATTAAATTATCAAACTGGTTATGTGACAGCATCTTCTACAGTTCTTGGAGTTACTACATTAACAATCACATTCCCTAATACAATTTTACCTATAGTGGTTTATGTTCCTGGTATTGTTCAATATCTTACCAACACCTCAGATCCAACAAGAGACTGCCTTAAGTGGTATGACGGAGATCCAACCATTCCTGGTAATGGTCAAGGATGGGTTAATTTCTGCCCTCCATTGATAAACCTAGTGGGAAATGGATTATCCATAGCTGATCAAGATCCAACCAAAGTTTGGTATTTGATAGGTGCTAAAATAATCTTTGCATTCAAGAATAGAATAATATTCTTTGGACCTATCATTCAAACTTCATCAGCTGGTTCACAAGTATATTTAGAAGACACAATCATTTATTCGGAAGATGGAACGCCTTACTATACAACTTCTTTTCAAGGAAGTCCTTTAACACCAACAACTTTCCAATCTCTTCTGGTTCCAAATAATCAATCTGCTTTTCCAGCTGCCTTCTTTGAAGACCAAACAGGTTTTGGAGGTTTCACTCAAGCTGGAATAGCTCAAGCAATAACTACAGTTTCTACTAATGAGGATGCTCTGATAGTTGGATTTAATGGCACTACTCAGATGAAGATGTGTTTTACAGGAAACGACATTGTTCCTTTTCTCTTTTATATTATCAATTCTGAGCTTGGGTCTGGAAGTACATTTTCAGCGATTAACACCGATGATGGAGTAGTCACTAAAGGTACAAGAGGCTTCATTATTACCTCCCAGACTAGCTGTCAGAGGTTTGATCTAGATATTCCAGATCAAGTCTTTGAAATTAGTAATGTGAATAATGGAGCTGAAAGATTTTGTTCGCAGAGAGATTTCATAGATGAATGGGCATATTTCACTTATGCAAGTAATGAATCATTATATAAATATCCAAGTCAAACTCTTCAATTTAACTATAGAGATAACTCATGGGCTATCTTTAATGAAAACTATACAACCTATGGAACATTTAGGAAACAGACAGGCCAAACATGGCTTACAATACCTTATAGATGGATAGATTGGAATACACCTTGGAATGAAGGGTCTTCTGATTTACTTGAACCAGTAGTTGTTGGTGGAAATCAACAGGGATATCTAATGATTAGAGATCCAGGTATTACCTCAGAAGATTTTTCTTTATACATACAGAATATAGCTGCAAATGTTGTGACAAGTCCTAATCACTGTCTTATCAATGGTGATTTTATATTGATAAATGGTGCAATAGGTACTGTTAGTCAGACTGTAAATGGAAAAATATTTACTGTTACACAGGCTACGACTAATACATTTACCTTAAGCCCCCCAATTGCTTCTGGAACATACTCCGGACTTGGACAAATAAAGAGATACTATGTTCCATTCATACAAACAAAACAGTTTCCAACAGCATGGGGAATGTCTAGAAAAACAAGACTAGGGAGCCAGCAATATTTACTTTCCAGAACAGATAATGCACAGATAACACTAAATATTTATTTAAGCCAAGATGACTCTACCCCATATAATGAAGGCACTATTGTACCGGCTATTAATTCTCAAAATAATTCATTGATATATAGTAATATACTTTACACATGTCCTGAGAGTAGAAATTTAGGTTTAACACCATTTAACATCAATTTACAGACACCAACAGCCTCAACACAAGCACAGATATGGCATAGGATAAATACATCACTCATTGGGGATACCGTTCAATTAGGATTTACTATATCTAATGACCAGATGATTACATTTACAAACACAGGGCTTCCAGTGCAAATTACAGGCGTTTCAGCTCCTGGATATCCTACAGTCTTAACCTCAACGGCTGCTTATGATCCAGGACAGATGATAAGAATTGATGGAGTGCTCGGAGAAACTCAATTGAATTTCTCACCAAGCATGTATAATTATTACTATGTGTTGTCATCTACCCCTACAACGGTTTCTATAGATATAGATTCAACAACTTTTTCAGCTTATATCGCTCTTGGTACAACAACCGCAGTAAATCCTGTTATCCAAGAAGCAGAAGTAGAGCTCCACGGAATAATTTTAGATTGTTCGCCCTCACAGCTACTTTGTTAAGGTTATCATGAGTACAAATGTTTTAAATCAAGCACCTTTCCTTAGAACCTCAAGAGTCTTTCCTCAAGAGATAGTCCAACTTACACGTGAAAGCAGTAAAGCTTATATTGATATAGCTAATGCAGTTAATCAAAGAATCATTGGAATATATCCAACAACCAGACCAATAATTACAGGATCTAGGTTCTTTTTAGATGCAAATAGAAGCCAGCAGGAATTTAGACAGGTCTATCCTTTTGGAGCAATAGCGCCTGGAACACAAATATCGATACCAACTAACATAAATAGTCTGGCACTTGTATCTATGTTTTATGGCACTTGCTTAACTGCTATGCCAGATTACAGATCGATTCCCTACACCTCAATAAACTTCATCACAGATCAAATAGGTCTGAGATTTGACTATGCAAATCAAGCTATACATATATTCAATGGATCGACAGCCCCAGCAATAGTCAGCGGTTTGGTAGTCTTACATTGGTTAGTATTTCAATAAATTAATTTTATGTTAACCTGTAAAGAAAAAGGCAGGTCTCTTATGACATTCACCGGTGGTTCATCATCCTTCAAAAATGATAAAATACCTTCAGGCTATCGAGCTGGACAAGTCCAACAATACACTCCTGAACA
>PLXT01000065.1:0-471 GCA_003151535.1 Methanobacterium sp. | reverse complement strand
TGATAGAACACTCACCCCTAAACGTGAACAAGGTACTAGTGGTGCTGAAGCTATAGGAAAATTCGGTGGTTTCATCCCAGGAGCTATCACATCAATGACAGGTCATGGATCGATGGGAGATGCTTTTAAAGGAGCTATTAATGGTGTAACAAGCTTTTTTGGTGGTGGTGGAGGTAGTAGTAAAGGATTTGAAGGTCCAATGTATAATAAAAATTATTCAGGATTTTAATAAGGATAAATATGGCAACATTACTCTTACCTCAAGCATCTAAAAAGAAAACCTTCGGCGATCAGATATTAGCTGGGATGAATGCTGCTGAACCTGGTATCCAACAGTTTTTGGCCGGTCAAGAAGCCTTTAAAAAAGGACAACAAGAAAACGAAGCTATCAAAAGACAAACAGGTCTCGATCTTTCTGGAATCAAAGATCCTAATACAAGAAGTACTCTAATTGCCGATCAATTGACTAGA
>PLXT01000101.1 GCA_003151535.1 Methanobacterium sp. | reverse complement strand
AAATGAGGTTAATAGAAATTCTCCTAAGTTAATAGAAATTCTCTAATACATTAAATTATTTAAGTAAAAAAAAATGAAACTATACATCAAATAATTCACCAAAAGATTTTTTGAATTTTAATATGGTGTTTTAAATGAATATAAAGAATATTTTATCTTGTATATCAACATAAAATACTTATAATAGAATTTCTCACAAAACTTAAATTATATTTCAATATCAATTTACAATGGGATTGGGATAAACATTCAAAAAAAACAATCCTATCCGATAATTTGTAACATCCGCAACCTTTATATAGGATAAATGTCAACCTAAAGAATACCATCTTGGTGTGCTATGTTTTAAATTTATTGCAAACCCTAGATAGTAGTTTGTAGGTCTTACTTGGCATCAGCCGCCGTAGCTCAGTAGGTAGAGCGTTCGACTGTTAATCGATTGGTCACAGGTTCGAGCCCTGTCGGCGGCGCTATGGGCCCATAGCTTAGGCTGGTAGAGCGCCCGGCTCATAACCGGGCGGCCATGGGTTCGAATCCCATTGGGCCCATTCATATAGGGATATATGTCTAAACCAAGATTTATAAAAATTAGTTATATATTATGCTCCGTTGGTGTAGTCCGGACAATCATTTCGGCCTTTCGAGCCGAAGACTCGGGTTCGAATCCCGGACGGAGCATTTTTAAATTTTAAGTCGTATATATTATCCACATATGATTAAATAATGCAAGGTAGAGCAGGGGTGCCCGAGCTGGCCAAAGGGGACAGGCTTAGGACCTGCTGGCGTAGGCCTACCAGGGTTCGAATCCCTGCCCCTGCACTTAATCATGATGGTTCAAATTATATTAGATATACTTCATGTGCCGGGGTAGGGTAGGTGGTTATCCTACGGGACTGTGGATCCCGCGACTCGGGTTCGAATCTCGGCCCCGGCCTTCATTTACCTCACATTAAATTCCACACTTTTTTTATATAATTTATTAAATGCGTATTGTAATTATTTTAACACTTTGAACCAATATAACAACTTAATAAGTTAGATAAATACTTATAGAAGATTTGAAAGATATAAATCCATATTGGTGTATTATCCAAGTGGGTGTAATCCATGATAATAATGGAAAAAACGTGTGGTTCGTATAAATGCGATGTTATGCAAGAAGGGAAAAGAATAGGGCGTATGGATGGTGTAAATTTAATACAATGGTTTGTAAAGAATAGGTACCGCTATACGGGGACATTCTCAAGATTTGTAACCAACGATCCAACTGAAAACCAATCAGGTATGGATATCGATATAATATTTTCCAATAAAAGGGTTATTATTAAAGATGCTAAGATAGAATGGATTAAAAGTCAAAATCAGAATGGTACATTCCATGCAGCAAGAATAGAAAGCTATGAAATAGTATAATATCTATTCGTCAATTTTTTTTTATTATTCTATTCATATTCAACATTGGAATAAAGATATAATGAGCAAAACAGGAACAAGGGAAGAAAGAGAACTTGTAAAAATGCTCTGGGATGCTGACTGTGCGGCTATGAGAGCACCTGCTTCTGGTGGTGCTACAAAAAAACCTCTACCAGATGTAATTGCAGGGAATGGAAGCATTTATCTCGCAATTGAAGTTAAATCAACTTCCCTCGAAAGAATATATATAAATTCTGAGAAAATCGACGGACTCAGGGAATTTGCGGATCTATTCGGTGCAAAACCCTATGTGGGTATTAAATTTCTAAGAAAAAAATGGCGTTTCATCTGTCTAGAAGATCTTTACCAAACAAAAAATAATAACTACCGTGTGAACAAGGATTTAGCATTCGATAAGGGTCTTGAATTTGATGAAATCATTGGAAAAGATAAACAAGTTAAATTTAATTGATTTATTAAGATAAAATTAGTAATATAAATTATTATTTCATAAATTTCTGTTACTAAAAAACTAATCCTTCTATTTTCATAAATTGTACTTCAAAAACTCCAACAACTATTATGTAATTGGATGGAAAATCATTATCCAAATATTATAGTTCGGATAATATACTCATGTTGAACTCTTTAAATTCAGTTATAACTTGAAAAATTAATTAATATTTTTTAATTCATGACTACTCGTTTTAAAAATATTAATCCAACAAAATGGAGACAAATTACATCATAAAGGAAGTTAGATTTTATTTTTTTTACATTACGAGGCTGTCTCATAATTATTTTCTGCATCGCTACTTTCTGTTTATTTTAAATTTAAAGGTCTATTTATTCTTATTTTTTTCCAATATTTTGATTTATGAGACAGCCTCATTACTCATAAAAAAACATTATCCATGGAATATTAATTCATTCACAAAACAAATAATTGAATGTGTTAAGTCTAGACCCTATTTTGACATATAAAAACGTAGTTTAGTATTAAAACTAATGAATTAAAAAATTTAGAAATATTAATATGCAGGCAACACACTATTCATGATCTGGTAAGTATCCACTATCATGATTTTATTTGCCTAATGAAAATTGAATGAAGGAATAATTATCATATAAATTGGATTATAGTTAAGAACGTAATTTATTAAACTTATTGAAACGATAAATCCGGTGATATTATCTCTATACTAACTTAAAACCACTTTTTATATGGTTTACAAATTGGNNAAAACTTTTCGTACTTAACTATAATCTAATTTAAAAATAATATTTAACTTTTATTTCTTCTTCTTTTTGATTAGTATAGGAACAATTAAGATAATTATAATGATTAATAAATATGCCACATTACTGAATAGCGGTGAAAAGAAGGCGATAACTATGGCGATAATTGAGGATATGGGAATGGCCAAATTTTTATAATTAATAAGTGAAATTGTTCTGGAAGTTATATTCTTTCTGAGGAGATATTTATGGTTTTTTGTATATAACCAGTTAAAATATAGTATAAGGCCTGAAATAAGAACATCGAAGTGGAAAAACAAAACTCCGAGGGTAGTGTCTCCGTATTCTGTCCAAATTGATGTAACAAATGGTACAAGTACAATAAAGGATAAAAATACTATATTCATCCACCAAAGTTTCTGATCAGCATATTCTATATTTTTAAACTGTCTACTATGATTATTTAGTAATATCGCTAAAAGGAAGAAAGCAAGGAAATATCCTATAAATTTGATCCCTAAACTGTCCAAGTAATTTATAATTGCTACATTGGAATGTGGTAATGCAGGAATTACAAAATCCAAAACCAAAAGAGTGATTGCAACAGCAAAAACACCGTCTACAAAAGTTTCTAGACGATTTTTGTCCCTAATCTCAAGTTCAATACGACTTTTAAGATCCTTATCCTGCTCAACACGAGTTTTAAGATCAACTTCAGATGATTTCTGAGACATATATAATAATAATATTACAAAAATATTTATAATTTATTAAATCAAAATCTCTAAATTTTTAATAATACGAGCAAAATCTAATATCAAAGTACAATAATAGACTTCATAATAGGTTTTTTATTGCTATCCAAAATAGATGCATAATGAAAATAGAAGTAGTTAAATCTCAGAACTTACCTCACAATTTAAATCAACAATAACTATGAGCAAATCAATTCGAATCTATCCAAGTGTGTGAATGTATACATGTAACTATGAGCAAATGAATCTATTTATATATAACTGCAATTATGAGATCTTTGATCTACAGGGACGTGGTCAGAAAACGTAGTTGAAGCTTTTTTTTATGATTCTGAATTAGATCATCAAGTTGCATATGGATCTGTAAATTCTGTGAAGGCTAAACATTAAAATAATTGTTATTATCTATGATTATATTTATGCAGCTTGGTATAAGGGTAAACACTTATTTATGGTCTTTACAATGTTTTTATATCGAATTGAAGTTATAAGCCCCATTTGATAATCCAATCTAAAGCACAAAACCCTCAAACTCCAGTAATTATTCTATTATAAATTTCTACAATATCGATATATTAAATATAGACAAGATATTACATTTTATATCACATCTTTAATTCTAACATTGCTTCGTAATTTTTAAGTGCAACTAATGCACCTAATACTATGTAAAGTACAGTGATTCCTATAGGGAGGCCACCACCTACTTCAAGATTTGGTTGAGTGCTTATAATAATGCGTAGAATAACTCCTATAACACCCAAAATTGAAGCTCCAACATAACTCCAAATCTTCTGTTTTTTACAATAAAAGATAAAAACAATGTTAAGAATAATTAATGGAGATACCAGAGTAATTGCTAAAATTTGAACTTCAAAAACACTATTTATAACAGTAACTATTAGTGCTAGGATAATTGCTACTAAAAAGACCTCGAGAAGTACTATAGAAGTTTTCATGTTGATGCTCAAAGGTTCAGTTCCTGATTTCAATTTTTATCACCATCATTACGATTAATATTCATTCAATTAATCAAATAATTATTTAATTATTAAAACACAATTTTTGACCATCATTAGCTGGCATCACATTTATAATTTAATGTATCCAAAGAGTTGTTTAATATATTGATTGTCCTATTTGTCTTTTATGATAAGATATTGTTTCTTATTAATCCCATTATCCTCAAATTCAAGTAATGTTTTTGTTGTAAATTGTCTTTCTGAACAATTCATAGTGAGTAGTTTTTATCATCTAATTTCTTTCCAAACTCATAATTTTACCCTATTTTCTCTTTAATAACCTACAATAATTTTTATATTCAAAATAAATAACAACTTAGGATGTGATAAATTAATTCACCCGGATAGTCATTTATCACAATCCAGAGCTTAATGGTACTAAACGATGGAAAAATGAATAAAATATATTTTAAACATCTTAGCAATTGCTTCATTTTATAATATTTAATTTTTTTAATTTGGTCTTGAAACTGTAGTTAGTATATTTTAATGACTGTAAAGTATATTATTCTAAATTAACAATAGTTAATTTGTAGTCAGTAAAAATATTTGGGAGGATGTATACAATATGAGCGTAAAAGAGGATATTAGAGCACAGATAATCGGGGCACTTGCAGGAGCTAAGTTTCCTATAGAGACTCCCGAAGTACTTTTAGCTGCTTTTCCAAATGGTGCAGAAACCACATGCAAATCTGGAACTGTAGAATTAAAAGCTGGAGATGCGGGTAAAGTATTAACAGCTGATGATTTCCCATTTAAATCGGCTGAAGAAGTAGCAGAAATAATAGTGACAAGGGCAGGTTTGTAAACCTAATCCCTTTTTTTATTTGGATTATTCAGTTGTTTTATAAACAGTAAAGGTGATAAGTTTGAAAATAATAGTTTCAGATGGGATGGGTAATGACGAAGAAAAAGAAATTGATACAGAGAGTATAACTGGAAAAGAACTGTTAGAAAAACTGGATATCCCACTATTTGTAGCTACGATTATGAAAAATAATGAAATTGTAGGAGAAAATGAAATACTCACAAATCAAGACAAAATAAAAATTTTAAATATGATTCATGGCGGTTAAAATATAAACTAAAAATAATACTTTTTTTATTATCCTAACTATCGAAATATTCATCAAGACAATCGAAATAAAAAAATTTGTTATAAACAATCCTACAAAAACTCATATACTTTGAAAGGAAATATAATTCCGGTGGAAAAACTTTTCAGAGTATTTACAGAAAATAGGAGAATAATCATGTTTATTGATAACTTAGATAAAATAATCGGTATGGTTGGTTTGATGTTGGGAATTGAATTAGTTGCTATATTCATTTTTACAGTTTCAATTGCATATTTCAGAAGTCCCGTAGTTGCAGGAGTAATTGGAAACATGTCCAGTTTGGGAATGACGTTAGGAGTTATTTTTGCATTTGTAAAAAAAGAAATGAATTAATCATCACTACTTAAATTGTCACAAAGTATAAAAAAAATTACTTCCCCTATTTTTTTTAATTAATTTTCAAGTTTTAATTTTTCTTAGATTTAAAATACGTTTGGTATGTTTGCGGTAGATGAATTCTACTAGAAATGCGATAGTCGTTACTGTTATTAATAGTTCCAGGGTTAATGGTGAGTTATACATTTGGTAGTAGATTAATACGGTTAATGCGAATAGACAGCCTATTATGGCTAGCCAGATGATGTATTTGTTAGCGTTGGTTTGTTTATGTACTTTGAGGTGTGCGAAGTTTACTCCAGCATAGATTATTAAGAATAATGCACTGCCCATCAAAGCCACACTGCTCAAGTTGAGGAATATTGTAAAGAAGATAACAATAGCGCTGGTGATAATTAAACCTTCTTTACCATCTCTCCATGCGGTTCTATTGAAAATTTTAGGTAGTTCACCTTTTTTTGCCATTAAATAACTTACATTAGCCCCTCCATAAAGTGTGGCATTAATTGCAGATGAAGTTGAAATTATAGCTGCTATGGCCATTATAGTAAAACCGATTGATCCTGCAAATGGTTCTGCTGCCACTGCCAAAGCGTAATCCGCTGTTTTAGCAACCTCTGGAATCGGAAGATTTCCCACTACAACCAAAGAAACAACTACATATATGAGCATTACAAGTACAACTGCGATGTACAGTGCGCGGGCTATGTTTTTTTCAGGGTTTTTTATATCCTCCGCTGTATTGGTTATCAGACCAAAACCCTGATATCCTAGAAATAATAATGCAGATGCTGTTAATATATTAGTAACGTGAGGAAAGTGTGAAATTGTTAATAGGGAAGGTTTTATGAAGAACAAACCTACTAATGCAAAAGTTAATAATATACCCACTTTTATTCCTACAATTATTATCTCTGATCTTCCTACTACTTTAGGTCCTAAAAAATTGATGAAAGTGAAGATAAGAATAATTAAAATTGCTAGAATAGTAACAGAGAGTCCTGATTGACCTATAGGTATGAAAATAGAAGCATAACTTCCAAATGCCTCTGCATAAACACTCAAGGCAAAGATGTAACCAATCCATAGAAGAAAATTAAATCCACCACTCAGAACACCATCACCAAATCCTCTGACTAAAAATTCTACAGGCCCTCCTGCAGATGGATATTTAGTAGATAATTTGGCATAGGAGTAAGTACTTAGAAGAGCAATTGCACCACCAATAATAAAAGAGATATAAACTACATTACCAGCTATTGTGGTAGCAATACCCAAAATAGAAAAAATACCTGCCCCAATCATCCCACCTATCCCAATGGCAACTGCAGACCAGATACCAATAGGTTTTCTATTTACAGCTTCATTATTCTTACCCATCATTAAGTGTTAGAACATTATAATTGTTATTAATAGCGGTTTATGTTCAAAATGACTATCCTTCATCCATAGAGAATACCATCAGGAAAGATATATTTCAGAACTTAAACAATACACAATTACATAAATAAAAATTAAACTTTGGAAATAGAACTCAGACAAATAGATCTCTTTAAAATTACAACACCTATGAGTAAATGACATATAACTATCCACATGTATGAATAAATGCAAGTAACTAGGAGTAAATGAATTGGTTTATAAGTAAAGTAATATGTAGAATATTTAGTCTATCACAAAACATATAATGAAATGTGATAAGTCTAGAGCCTATTTTGACATATAAAAANNTGTATTCTTAAGCCCTAAAATATCAATTAATTTTTGTCCTAATTCTTGATACATGTTTTACCCTCCAATTTATTTCCAAGAAATATTTTAATTAATTAATATCATTTTGATATCCTTCTAGGCTTTGATACCACCCTTTACCACTACTGCCCTTAATTTTAGGTAGTATGAAGCTTCTTAAAACGATATTTGTTATGACTTTGAACATGTGGCGGTGTTTAAGAAGATAATTTGGTCTTGTGTAAAACTTGTTCCATTATGATTTCATAGGATTTTATTAGAAATGGATTAAACCATAAGTGTAGC
>PLXT01000127.1:14790-14952 GCA_003151535.1 Methanobacterium sp. | reverse complement strand
GTTGTCAAGTTAGTGGGTGTTGGGACTTTAAAAAAAAAATTTCTATAAACCTCTAATTGGATTGTAAATGTCTCATAATTAATTTAAAGACCGTTAAGATTAAATAGAAGTGAGAGTAGATATATTAGTATGACAAGTACAATAGTATCCACTCTCAGTTCT
>PLXT01000127.1:0-14672 GCA_003151535.1 Methanobacterium sp. | reverse complement strand
AGATATCCATCAATTTTTAAGGATAAATTAATTGAATTATTTAAAACAGGATATCGATCGTTACGCAATTCTTCTGATGACTTGTCAAATTTCTTTGGTGTGAAAATATCCTACCAAACAATTAACAACTGGATGCAGAAAACAACTAAAAATCATATATCAAACATAAAAACAAATTATTCAGGATATTACTGTTATGATGAGCAGTATATTAAAATTAAAGGTATATGGATGTACCGTTTAACATTATTCGACCAGATACTCAACATACCAGTAAATGAAAAAATCAGCCCAGATAAGAAATACACAACCATTATACAGTTTATACGAGAATCAACAAAAAATAAACCATTAATAGCAATAACAACAGACCATGTACCAGAATATAAGAATATAATGGACGAATTAAAGGTTAAACACCAATTATGTATATTTCACTTTTACAAAATGATTAATGACAAATTACACATATTATTAAGGTCTAAAAAAACTTCTGAAGATGAAAAAACAAGATTAAAATTATATTTCAAAGAAATACGAGAAATATTCGATACAACAGACTATGAAACATCATTAAATCTTTTAGATAAATTACTATCCAATTTAGACGACATTCCCACATTCTTAAGAAGATTCATACTAAAAAAGATACTTCCCAACTTCAACAGACTCACACAATCAATGCGCGACAATAAAATAGCACGAACATCCAACCAAATAGAAAATTACTACAGACAAACTCTACCCAAAGCATACAAACGAAAATATAAAACAATCAAAGGACTACTCAATTATTTAAAACTCAAAATGCAAAACTGGACCCAAAAACAAGGAAAAAATCTCTAACCCCCAACAACTTGACAACCCCTAATATATTCAATTTATTATTAGGACCTGAATAAATTTCAGTCTTCCAACAAGTCTTTATATTCCATCATATACTCAGTAATCTTGGCATCACTCGGCACATTAACATATTGACTTAGTGCCACTTGATCTACACTAACATACTGATTATAAATAACAGTTTCTTTCATTTGTTGTTGAAGTACATCCTGAGATTAGTACTACCATTACAAGTATCCAATTAATCATAATACAGTCAGAGGTTCATGGAGTTATGAATCCAGATGTAACAACTGGAGATTGGTAAAAACTTTCAATCATTATCAATTGGGGAAGGGGAGTATTAAGGTGCTCCACCCGCTCCTCCCACGTTTGCACCTGTTTGTGCGTCTATATCTATTTCACCAACATTAGTTCCGTTGTCAATAACTGGTACAACATATACCATTTTATTGTCTTGGTTTACCAAAGACGGTGTACCTGCTGTTGCTCCAGAAACTTGAATGTATGTAGCTGCTATATTTCGGGCTTCTGATGCTGATATTAGTGTCGAAGAAGTATTCTGGGTACTATTATTTGTATTATTTGTACTATTCGTGTTAACAATTATGTTTCCTACAGAAGAAGTATTATTTCCATTAGTACTATTGTTATTGCTAAGCAGAGGAGCAGATGGGGAGTTATGACTATTTAAAACTATCATATAACCGGTTGCTGTTCCTAAACTTGCAACTACTATTATAATTAAGGCTAACCATTTTTTTGATAACATTTTAACTACCTCCATTTCCATTTAATTGGATATTTTGGGAATAAATAGTAATTTCAGGAACAGTGTTAGTCCCTCCAATAGCAGTATTGTAAGTTGTTTTACCATTTACTACCCCATAAACTGTTACAATATCATTATCTAGTAAATTGCTTGGGTTGTTACCAATAATATTCACATATATAGGTTCACCACCCCAAACATTATATTGATGCCCAGTAAACATTAACATCTGTCCATTTTGTAAGCTTGATACTTCTCCTTGTATTTTAATTGGCTTGCCCACTAAATTAGTATAATTTGCTGTAAGAGCATCACCAGTTATTGGTGTAGCTTGACTTTGGATCTGATTAGCACTTAATCCATAAGTATTCCCACTTGAACTAGTATTCCCTAAAAATATACCAAAAAGAATAAAAATGATAAATACAGACCCTGCAATCAAGACTACTTTCTTTCCTGTACCTAACCTCTGGAAGAAACCTTGATTTTCTTTTGTAATTTGATTAGATTCCTCAAATTTAGTACCACACTTAGGACAATACTCTCCAGGTTTAACTTCAGCCCCACATTTTTTACAGTACATCTAAAACACCCCCCATTTAAATTCAACATTTTAATCCTTTTTAAGAGTTTCAAGGCCGGTAGAGGCACCACATTTTGGACAGAAATTACCGTCCTCAATTTTAGCTCCACAGGATTCACAGTACGTGTTCACTCCTTAGTTTTTAACGTCCTTAGTTTTGCTTCTTCCATAGAGGAATATTGCTATTATGATTATAAACAACAATATAGCAAGTAATGGAGAAGTTAACAGTAAAATGAATAACACCACAATTAAAGCCAAATATCCTACTATTTTAGTTACGTGTTTCATAATCCTGCCCACTATTATTATATTAGCATATTATATTACCGTCTAAATAAATCTGTTCATAAAATTTTGTAATATTTGACTTATAATTGTTAGAATCATTTATGTGAAATTATGAATAATTATTGGATAAAATTGAAACAACTGGTTATAACGAATTCACACTAAATCATAACCATAGGACCACTACGAGCATTTAGCAAAGTATGTGCAAAACATGGGGAAGTCGAGGGTAACACCATAAGCACCCCTCAACTTGAGAGATACCCAATGAACATAAAAAGCCTAAAATACCAGATACTAAAAGGTAATGGTAATAAATGACAAAAAATGATAAGGTCCTGAATAGCAAAGAAGCAACATTGGAATATATAACCATTGAACTGTTTAATTCACTTCGAGGCTGTTATAATAAAGGAAATAGTGAACTCCAAGCAACTATCCAATACCAATGTATGGATATTATACTTGAATCATTAGAGAACGGATCCGATAAACAACAATTAAAAAATATGTTTGATAAATTAACGGGCGATTGAATGTTTTGTCGAGAATGTGGAACCGAGCTTAAAAATGGGAATTGATGAACTAATTTTTTTATTTGTTAAGTTCTGCAATTGCGACTCTATAAAATTCATAACCCTTTAACAGATTCTTTCGTTCCGACATATACCGTTCACGATATTCAATTGCACTTATATCTTCTATAATAGTTAAATCAAATTTATTTAGGTAATCTGGAAGTTTTTCAGGGTTAAAACCGAATGTCCATTTTTCTTCATTTTCTTCAAGTATGGAATGATACTTTTCTGTACTTTGAAAAGATCTTGGATCGTCTAGTACTAATTTGTCAATATATGTAAAAATGATGTAGCTATTATTTGAAAATTTTTTAACAAATTCAAATGTTTTGTCAATTGCTTCTTGTTTTAAGTAGTTGGTTACACCTTCCCAAATAAAGGTAGTTGGAATATTAAAATCCAATTTGTTTTTTATAGCTAAATCAATTAAACTTTCTTGATTAAAATCTGTTTGATAATACTTGACGTTTAGGGGTAGCTGACCTATTGAATCCTTTATTTTTTCGATTTTAAATTGTGCAGTATCTGGATGGTCAATTTCAATAATTGGTATATTTTTTAAAAAATCAAGACGTAAAGATCTAGTATCAAAGCCAGCTCCTAAAATTATTATCTGTTTAATCGCATTTTTGATTGTTTTTTGGAGTAGATCGTCAATATACTTGGTTCTTGCTACCCCCGATGAAAAAGCTCCCGGTGCTTGTCTTTCTATAATTTTTGAGGTTATATTCGCAATTATGGGGATTGATGAAATTTTAACAACTATTTTTAATTTCCTATCTAAAAAGATTAGAGCAAATGGATCGTAAAATAATCTTTTCTGTTTTGATCTAGAAGATTCAATGGCTCTAAATAATGCCATATATTGGGCTGTACGGCTTGGTGT
Organism: Methanobacterium sp.; assembly: GCA_003151535.1. Classification (GTDB taxonomy): domain Archaea; phylum Methanobacteriota; class Methanobacteria; order Methanobacteriales; family Methanobacteriaceae; genus Methanobacterium_B. The sequence goes on along the minus strand of PLXT01000127.1, from coordinate 10,716 downwards.
ATTTTTTTTCATCTAATCATCCATTAATTTTTTTTAATTATAAAACTATACTTAATTACAATACTTAATTTAGATATTAGGTTAGGAACATTTTAAACAAAACTCTATTTTAAAATAGACATACACCGATTATGAATATTGAAGTATATATTAAATGAGTATTCCTTAGTCTATTCCAACAAATCTTTATATTTCATGATATATTCAAATATGGCTATCCTAATTAGATTGGATTTACTAACATTACCCATTGCAGATGATAGTTTTTCCAAGTCTTCGAGTTGTTTTTCTGATAGTTTGAAGTTCAATTGCTTAAAGATTGGTTTTTCATTCATGATGATACTCCATTTTCATCTATGGAACATATATTATATAATGTTTTTGAAGTTCTTTTATAAGTAAATGTATTGAAAATAAGCTACTTCGTTATATCGTGGTATGGCGAAGTAATGATCAAATATATAAGATAAAATATGGATTTTAGGCCATATTTTTCTAAATTTAGGGAATTTAACTAACTTCTACAATTTATTTTTATAAATTAAAAATGAACGAATCAGTAAAAATTTGTTGCATTACTGATTTTTTGTTAAAATTTCAATATTGAAGATCAAGATATAGGATTGAAGAAATATACTATTTCCATAATATAATTTAGTATAAACACTGCAATCGTCCTGAATAGATTCTCTACCCGTAAAAATTTGAAGTTAGATCGAATTAATAGCCCGAATTATGTATTGAAAATTGGAGATAATACATTCATAATTGATAAAAATAATATTAATAACATAAATTAATTGTGATAGTCAAGCCTAATATTTACTAAAAGAGGGTTTTGAATGGTTTCTAATAAAGAAATTAAACAAAGAAGAAAAATAAAATTTCCTCATTCAGGTAAAGTAAAAGTATCCCCAGACAAAAGCGACATAAAACTGTTTACACATCAAAATGAAGCTATTAAGATTTTAAACGAAAAATTAGGGCGAAAAGGTAAAAGTCCATTTGCAGGACTGTTAGTTCTACCAACAGGTGCAGGTAAAACATTAACCGCCACTTATTGGCTTTTAAAAAACTATACCGCTAAAAATAAAAAAATTCTATGGATAGCCCATCGTCATGAGCTTTTAGAACAAGCTAAACATTCTTTTGAACAATTAGCTCATAAAGACATATTAAACAAAAAAAGTTCATTTAATTATAGGATTATTTCTGGGTTACATGATAAACCCGTGAATATCAAACCTTCAGATGATATAATTATTTCCAGCAAAGATAGTTTAAAAGTTTCTAAGAAAGATAGTCCAAATACTGGTTTTGATTATCTTTATGAGAATTGGATAAAACACAATCCACAAGAAATTTTCCTTGTGATTGACGAAGCACATCATGCTACAGCAAAAACCTACAGGCGTTTAATCAAACACGTTCACGAAAAGGTGGAAGACTTTAGAATGTTGGGTTTGACAGCTACACCTTTTAGAACTGCTGAATATGAAAAAGGTCTTTTAGTAAAAGTCTTTCCTGATGATATTATTTATAAAACTGATCTTAGGACATTAATCGATAGAGGTATTCTTTCTGAGCCACATTTTAAGGAAATCAAAACAGACATTGATATGACGAAAGTTTTAGACGAAAAAGAACTAGATAATATAAAATTTTTTGATATTGATAGTATTGGAAAAGATACAGCCAAAACTATTGCTGAAAACAGTGAAAGAAACCATCGTATTGTAGATCATTATATCGAAAATAAACCTACCTATAAACAAACTCTAGTTTTTGCTTTAAATATTGACAATGCAATAGCCCTAAATACTTTATTCAACAGTCATAAAGGTGTGAAATCCGAATATGTGGTTTCTGCAATTGTAGACGAAAAAACAGGTGTTACTAGGAAAGAAGATAACACTGAGAAAATTAAGCAGTTCCGAAATGGAGAGTTGGATGTTCTAGTGAATGTGAATATCCTGACCGAAGGAACTGATTTACCACAAATTCAAACAATATTCCTAGCACGCCCAACAATATCCACAATTCTAATGACCCAAATGATCGGCAGAGGTTTACGTGGTAAAGAAGCCGGGGGAACCAAAAAAGCTTACATTGTAGGGTTTATTGATGATTGGAAAGATAAAGTGGCTTGGGTTAACCCTGAGAAACTGTTCATAGAAGAAAATACTGACTTTAAGGATAAAAAATCAGATACAGGGAAAAAAATTATACGACTAGTATCAATAGAAAAAATCGAAGAATTTGCACGTATTATGGATAAATCGATTGATACCGACGAATTAGAATCATTGGAATTCATTGAAAGAATACCAATAGGAATATATTCCTTCTCTATATTGGAATCAGTATATGGTGAAGAAAGAGATAGAAATTGTGAAATTTTAGTTTATGATAATATAAAACAAGATTATATTGACTTTATAAATTCGCTTTCAGATTTCTTTAATTACAATAAAATTTCTGATAATGATACTCTCAATGAAAAGGAACTAACAAAATTTTCTAAAGAGATAGAAGATAAATTTTTTTATGGTTCCGAAAGATACCCCGGATACGTTCCAGACGATATTAAAGATATTTTACTATTTTATGCCAAAAAAGGAGTACAACCCGATTTTATTGAACTCAAAGACAGAGAAAAATATGACCTAACCAAACTCGCAAAAGAGATTATTGACAAAGATTTTCGACAAAGTGAAAAAAAGAAATTTATAGAGGAATGTTGGAATAACGATGAGAATAAATGGAAGGCGTTCTTCGGGTTTGACCAAAAATATTTTGTAAATGAGATAGAATTAATTATTCGTAAAATTTTATTTCCTGATCCAACACCATCAAAACCTGTACATCCCGAATTTGTTCCAGAGGATAGAGACATTGAAGACTTATCAATGTCAGATTTAAGAAAATACTGTCCTAAGTACTGGAAAAACTTAAGTGATAAAGTTTATGAAGATTCCAAGGATGAAGAAGGCTATTATCATAGTGCAATAAGTGATATTAAGAGCAAAAGTAAATTAAAATTTCAAATAGATCATATAAAACCAATGTCACAAGGCGGGAAAACAGTATTGGACAATTTACAAATATTAACCCGTTCAGAAAATGCAAAGAAAGGGGCTAAACCTAAAACCAAAGAAAACGCAACACCAAAACCTAAAGGGGAAGGATCAGCCATAACTGGAACAATTACCTCTTCACAGGCAAGGAAGGTAGAAAACGCAGTAATGAAGATATCCAACAAGAAGGAAGCCCAAACCAAATACAATGCCCTGCTTAAAAAACAGGCTAAAGGAACACTCAGACCTGCCGAACAGTACAGGATGGATGTTATAAAACATAAATTCGGATTGTGATAAAAATGGATACACCAATATATTTGAATAAAATACTAAAAACCATGCAAAAGGACAATGGAATGGAAAAAACAGAACCAGAGTTGGCATTACCACCAGGAGCAGAGTGGGGTACTCCCAAAACCACAAGGGGCTTTGCAGAAAGGGATGTTGTAATACTTTTTAACACCCTCCCCCCAGGGGTAGACCCAAGTAAACTACCCAAAACAATCCCCACAGTAGAGGACAGAACGGTGTTAAGTATCACCAAAATAATGGACATTGTTGAAAAAATGGGTAAAAAACCATTCGGCAAAGCAGACTACTGGAAGTGATAAATATGGGCGGTCGGGTAGGAGCCAAAAATCAACGCAGTGGGAAGAACTGGAAAGAACCTATTTTTGACAAGAAGTAATTCAAATAGAAAAAAATCCCAAAAGCCAATCAAGGATTAAAAATTAAATAGGAAATAATAAGTTATAGTTTTAATTGATTATTTCTTGGGGGTTATTTTGAAAAAAGGATTTCTTATTGTGATTGTTAGTATATTGCTTATTACTTTCATTTCTGGGTGTGTAGTCTTTGATTCTATTGCTAATTTTAAAGGTCCTGAATATATTCCATCAAATTTTCAACTAGTAAAAAATACCACTAATGAGAATGCATCTGTTTTAGTTTATCAAATTCCTAATAAATTATCTTTTTTCGCTGTAGCTGCGGTTAAAGATTCTGATAAAATAGCGTTAAATAATATTACATCTACAATGAATTCAGCTAAACTTTCTTCAAACAGCAGCAATGTAATGAAGACTAATGAAGCAATTACAATAGATGGACATCAAACTCAACTCTATACCGAAACAATGAACTTGTTTGGGGTCGGAGTTTCATTCTATGATATAACTTGGCATTGTGATAATAGTGGATTGACACTATTTTCATTTGGATTAGTAGGAAGTACTCAGATGAGTGAAATAAAAAAGATGTTGGAATCAATAAAATGTCATAGATTTTTCTTCTTTTAATAAATCATTGACACTCTACTCTTTTTAAACAACAAAACTGAAGAGGAATAAAAAAAATACACTGATTAATAGTTTGTAAAATAATAAATTATTATAATAGAAATATATATTAATTTTTTAAAAAGGTGCTAAAATGGGTTTTTTTAGTATTAGCGATAAAAAATATTGTAATTATGGCTTTGGTGAATTTAACAAAGGAAAGTATCAGAGTGCTTTAAAATATTTCAATACTGCAATAAAGAAAAATCCAGAGAATGCCGATGCTTGGAACGGTAAAGGAGCTTCGCTTGATTTTTTGAGGGATCGCTCTGGTGCTATAGAATGTCTCGATAAAGCATTGGAAATAAATCCTAACCACGCTAAGGCAATATTAAATAGGGGAAGAGTATCATTCAAACTTCATCGTTACAATGAATCTTTAAAATATTACGATAATTTTCTTGAAAAATATCCATCTCAGGTTACATCATTACTCGATAAAGCTAGTATAATGATGTGTGTTCTAAGATTCAAAGAAGCCGTAGATTGTCTTAATAAGATTCAAAAATTAGATGAATTAAATTTTAAAGAAAATGATGAAACTAATATTAGATATGTAAATCTATTAAACCGAGTATGGAACGATAAAGGGATTGCACTTGCGGGATTAAGAGAATATGATGCTAGTTTACAATGTTACGATAAAGCGTTGAAAATAAAGCCTGAAGATCCTAGAGCATTAAATAATAAAAAAATTACTCAAGTTGAAAAAAAATTATATGAAAATGGAGATTTTATTTATATCGAAAAATTTGCAAAAAAATATCCTGATTACAACACTTATGAAGGTTACAGATATTCTGAGGAATATATTCATGATGATTATTATGAAGGTTTCATCTCAGTTTATAGTACCTTTTTAGTTGATGAAAATACGGATAATGAATTTCAAAGATTTCTACATTTATTGAAATCAAAAGGTTATAACATTCATGAAGAGTTATTACAGGCTTTAATTAGAAATCAAATTGATATTCAAGCTTATATAACCTTTAAAGAAAAAATTCTCTATAATTCGCCGAAATACATTAATGATTTCATTGTTAATTTCGTAGAAATCTTCGGAGAGAGTAATGAGCATAATTATGAGATTCAATACTTAAAAAAGTTAATTAAAGAACAAGGACTTTCCTTTATTGAAATAAGCATTGATGACAGTATAAATAATACAAAGAAAGAATTAGATTTAAGAAATTTCGAAAGAAATCTTTTAGATGATGAAGAATCTATTTCCATTGAAGAAATTGATGAATTATCAGGCTATGAGTTTGAAGTATTTACTAAAATTCTTTTTGAGAACATGGGATATGAAAGTGAAAACACTAAACTTTCTGGGGATCAAGGTGCAGATTTAGTTTTGAAAAAATTTGGAGAAATAACGGTCGTCCAAGCTAAAAGATATAATAATAAAGTCACAAATAGTGCAATTCAAGAAGTTGTTGCATCAATAAAACATTATAATGCAGATAAAGGTGCTGTTATCACTAATAATGAATTTACAGATTCTGCTATTGAATTAGCAAATTCAAACAATATTGAATTAATAGATAGAACTAAACTAAGTGAATTAATCAATAAATACCCCGTCAACAAAACCCATTTAGAAAAAAATATATAAATATTTATGAAGTTTATCTTCATGAATTTAAATAAAGGAGAATTTCTATTAACCTCATTTNNTTTTCATATTTTACTAAACAGTTTCAATTCCTTTAAATGGAAAAATACTTGTCTAAAGGCGTATTTGAAAATATTAATTATTTAATGATTTGTATCATACCTCAAGTTTAGAGGTTTATAGAAATTCTCTAAGGATAGGTTTTGGTAGACTTGAAGCTAATTATATAGCAACTAACCCCCTGATTTTTGAGGAATTGAAATTAGGTGACATGCTAGTATGTATTCATAAGGATGATTATTTTAAAATGCAAGATGAAAAAACAGAGTTATTACAGCATATAACCGATTTAATGCAACGAATAACCGATCTATATGAAATTATAGACCCTAAAATAATAAAACAACTAAAAATAAAACAACTAAAAGAGGAACTATCCGATTTAGAACATGATTAACCTTGAGGACTTTTGAAATTTATAAAAGATTTAAAAATTGGAACTAAAAATGATAGATCCTGAAACTATTCCAACAACTCGTTATATTTCATGATATATTCAGTTATTGCTATCCTAATCAGATTGGATTTACTAACATTACCCATTGCATTGGATAGCCTTTCGAGATCATCAGGTTGTTTTGCTGTTAGCTTAAGGACATCTGTAACCCAAAATCAATCAAAAAATACATCAAGTAAGGAAATTACTGCAGATCAAGCAGCTAATATTGCACTGAAATATGGCAAAAAATTTGAACCCAATGCACGATGGAGTATTGGAAGTGTTGGTTTTGTACCTGCAGGTAGATATGGGAATACTCCAAATTATATGGTTGAACTAAGCAATAACGCTCCTTTCTCACCTGGTATTGCTAGGGCGATGGATGTTCGTGTAAATGCGTTAACTGGTTCAATTATGGGGTAGAATTGATTATATCTAGCTTCAAACAGTAAGTATATTCTCATTGTTGATGGCCAAGAACTCTAATATTTTCGGGATATACAATCACCAGAGGCACTTTATTAATCCCGCCAGCGGCTGTAGGATATTCGGTTTTACCTTCCACTGTAGCATATACATCTGCTAAGTCATTATTTACAATGGTGTCTCTAATTTTACCGTTCACCTTCACAAAAACAACATCATCCATATAAACCCCATTAATTTGTTCGGTGTATATCAGAAAGGTATTTCCATTTATACTGAAAATTTTTCCAGTTAAGGCCACATTTTTTCCTATCATATTCCCAGCATTCCTTTGGAATGTCTCTGGGTCAACTACTTGGGATGTTGCCATAACCTCATCTGCACTTTGAGTCGGGGTTGTATTTATTCCCGTCCTATTTGCTGTTGTATTATTTGCTGTTGTATTATTTGCTGTTGTATTATTTGCTGTTGTATTATTTGCTGTTGTATTATTTGCTGTTGTATTATTAGTCTGATTTAGAGTCGGGCTCTCTTGATGTAAAAATGGATATATTATATACCCTACAGCTAAAAATAACCCTGCTACTAAAACGATTATTATTCCAATTAACAACCAGTTATTTGGTGTTTTTGTTTCAGGTTTAGGTGTTTTACTCATCATTTTAATCACTTGAGTTTAAACTTTTTAACTGCTTTATAATGTTAATGAATAACCCCATATTACAACACACCCAAATATTACTCTAATAACTCATTATATTTCATGATATATTCAGTTATTGCTATCCTAATCAGATTGGATTTACTAACATTACCCATTGCAGATGATAGTTTTTCCAAGTCTTCGAGTTGTTTTTCTGATAGTTTGAAGTTCAATTGCTTAAAGATTGGTTTTTCATTCATAATATTACCTCTGTTGATATCTATCTAACACTTATTATATAATGTTTTTCAAGTTTATTTATAAGTAAATCCTCTAAAATATGCTACTTCGTTATAGGTCTATATAACGAAGTAAATCCCATATTATACGAAGTACAGAAAAACCCGTTCCAACAGTGAAATAGTAAAATAAGACTTTTAAATCATTATACTGAATGTTTAAAAAAATATATTAATATATTGTAATACTAAAATGCGAAGTTCAGTCTTGAAGTTCTGATAATGTCTCAATTTAGTCTGTCCTATGTGATAATTTTCAAAACTTAGAATAATCAGTGGATATTATCATAAAAAACTAGTCATGTATTGCCAGTGTAATACAAATTATATAATTCATCTATTTTATGGACAATAGAACAAATCAAAAAGTAATAATAACAAGAAATTTGGTCAAAGTTTTATAAAATTTTCCATGCCCTCAGAATTTTATTTATGTTGTGTCTTGTACTCATTACCCTGCCCATCATAGTGCCTGCTGTAATGCTTAAAATAATAGCTAATCCCAGATAATGTGCTCTAGCGAATATGAATATCAAATAAATTATGAGAATAAATACACCGATCCCGTCTATATAGCCAGTTACATTACTATTATCTTCGTCCCAATCCAATCGATACATACGGCCGACTATGGAACCCACGATTAGACCACCAAATATCCCCAGAATAGCCAATTGAATGCTGAAGGTGCCTTGTAACACTTCATATGCAACCAAGATTAACATAACAATAGCAATAACCGTGTAGATTCTAAGTCGATTTATCATCTTTGAATCAATATGTTGACGACTTACTGATATTTCATCTTTTTTATCCATTTTCATTCCCAGATTTTTATCAATTCAAACTCTCCTCAATTATTTTAATTTCCTCTGGTGTCAAACCGTACAGATCATAGACCATCTGATCAATCTCATTATCAGTTTTCTTTATTTGTTGGAGCAAAGGATTGATAACTGATACACTTTCCTCAAATTCATTTTTAAGAAGTTCTTGAGTTTTCCTTGGTTTAATATCTATTTTTTTCTTCTTTAATTCAAATAGGAAATCATCAAAACTTATTTTATAATAATTATCAAGAGTTCTAGAAAGTTTATTAACTTCAAAAGTACGTTGAAGCCAGTTTTTAAAAGAATTGACTTCAGAAACTAAATTTTTGTTTATATCAATCAAATATATTACTTTCTCTATAATTGATTCTTGTTCCATAGAAGAATTAACATATAGGGGTAATTGTTCTACATAAACCTTACTATAAAGATATCTTGGTTTTTCTTCAGGATTAGCTGATGTTCTTGCTAAAGGATTAGCTGTTAATCTAAAAACAAAATTTAAAACTTTTGATGATAGTAATGCAGATAAATAATAGATACTAATATCTTTAGAAATAATGAAAAATGAAGAGTCTAAAACATAGTTATTAGAAGTATCCGGAGTAGCAAAAAATTCGGTTTTTACTCGGGGATATATTAATTTGTTTTTTTCAAATTCGTTGAAATAATCTGTTGCATCTTGAATTTCAAACCATTCATATTCTCCAGGTTTTCTTCCTATTTTTTGCCCTTGGTTTTTAGGAGTTAAATTTACTTTAAATTGCTCTAAATATTCTTTTATAGTCGGATAACATTCTATTTTTATTCCCCGTCTTGTAAAAATTATATATTTGTTTTCAAAATTAATTTTCCACTTCTTAATTTCTTTTCCCATAATAATGGGATGTATAATTTCATTATTTTTATCATCTGTTGCGACTAATTCATTTTTTAGTTTTTCATCTATTATGAAAGCTTTATTAAATCCCGTTGTTATACCACGATATAAAGTAATGGTGTTAATATCTTTAATTTTTGTTCCTTTATCAAAAATTTTATTTTTTAGTTTTATTATATTTGGATGTTGAAAATTCCATGATTTAAAACTTAAATCAATTTGAGGAACTTCATAATTATCATCAATTAAAATCTTATTATTTTCTGAATGTATTTTTGCAATTATCAATATACACGCATCTACATTAGCATCTGAAAAAACTTTATTATAAGAATAATCATTGTATTTTAAAATCTTGTAGTTTAATAAATAAGTTCTAAGGTTTATAGCATAATTGCTCAATGTAACCGCATTAGAGGAGATAAATGCCAATATGCCATTTTCTTTTAAAATTTTTATTCCTTTTTCATAGAAATATACATAAAGATCTGCTACGCCAGTATAAGCTTTATAATTATTCTTTAAACATGGTTTGATTTCTTTTATTCTTTCTTGACGGACGTAGGGTGGGTTTCCTATAACAACATCGAAGCCTCCATCCTGAAAGATTTCTGGGAATTCTGTATCCCAGTTAAAAGGTTTATCTGTATATTCTATATCATCAATGAGAGAATTTCCACATTTGATATTTTTATCAATGTTAGGAAGTATCAAACCTTTTCTACAGACTTTTAAAAAGAGGGATAATTTGGTAATATCTACTGATTCCTCGTTTAGATCTACCCCATGAATATTATTAATTAAAATTTCTCTTCTTTCTTCTATGGGATCCCATAAATGATCTAATTTGTCTTTAGAATAAAGTTGTTCTCGGATGGCTTCATGTATCTCCAATAATACATCAGCTGCTTTGTTCAAGAATGCTCCACTTCCACACGCAGGATCTACAACTTTGATATTTTTAACTTTGATATCAAGATCTTCAATTTTTGATCTTCCATATTCTCCCATGAGTTCTGGAATAGTATTTATTTTACCAGATATACTCAGGAAGGGTATTATAGTATTTCTGCAGATATAGTCTGTAATGTATTCAGGAGTATA
>PLXT01000145.1 GCA_003151535.1 Methanobacterium sp. | reverse complement strand
CAGCAACAGGTACAGTTGATTCCAATGTTGCCATGTCTCCTTCTTGTGACATATCTACAATCTGTCCTCTTCTGTTCTGTATTTCCCTAGTTGCTGCACCCATATAGTCTTGTGGAACGTTGATAAATACTTTTTGTATTGGCTCCAGTAACGTTGGGTTGGCCAGCATAATTGCACCGTATACAGCTTTCCTTATCGCAGGTAAAACCTGAGCAGGACCTCTGTGAACAGCATCTTCGTGAATTTTAGCGTCCTTGAGTGTTATTTTAAGTCCCATAACCTTCTCTCTGGCTATTGGTCCATCGTCAAGTGCACTTTCAAATCCTTCTAGTAGAAGTTCTTTAATTTCATCCAAATATTGAATACCACGTGTCATGTTGATAAAGAGAGACCTCTTGTAAACATCCCACACCTTTTTTGCCTCATCTTTGGGAAGACCATATTCTGTGAAGGTTGATGTGTTTTCTTTCTTTTTAACACGACCTTCTTTGATCTTTCCATCCTGGATGGCATTGAAAAGTTCGTCGGATAAAGGTTCAATATCAATATAATATCGGTTATGTTTGTTCGGGGACTTACCCTCGACAGGACCTGCTTTTCCAGCAATTGTTTCCCTGTACACAACGATAGGTTCTGAAGTCTCAATTTCTACACCTTTCTCATCAATACGATAGGTTATGATCTCGAGGTGAAGTTCACCCATACCGGATATGAGGTGCTCTCCTGTTTCTTCGTTGATTTCTACCCTTATAGTAGGATCTTCCTTACCAATCTGCCTTAAAACTTCTATTAGTTTTGGAAGATCTTTGGTGCTTTTGGCTTCTACAGCAACAGTAACAACTGGCTCTGATATGTGTTCAATACCTTCAAACGCGTCAATTTTGGTTCCTAGGTTAGTTGCTGTTTCACCGGCCATTGCATTCTTTGCACCGGTTATTGCAACAATATTTCCTGCAGGAACCTTATCGGTGTTAATACGTTCTGGACCCATATAAACTCCAACCTGTTGGATTCTAGCTTTTCCATGGGAACCTACGAAATATATTTCTGATCCCTTCTCTATGGTTCCACCATAAACCCTACCAGTTGCAATTTCACCAGCATGTTTGTCAATACTCACGTCTGTGATCATGACTGCTAATGGTGAATCAGGGTCTGTGTTTATCATACCCTGTCCTTCAACAGATTCTATATCTCCAGACCAAATGCTTGGTACTCTGTACTTCTGAGATACGTCTGGACTAGGAAGGTGGTCAACAACCATCCCTAAAAGAACGTCATGTATAGGAACCTTCTCAGCTAATTCTTTCTGTTTGTCATTCTTACATGCATCATAAATATCGTCAAAAGTGATACCAGTTTTTTGCATCATAGGAACGTTTATAGCCCAGTTATGATATGCTGAACCGAATGCAACACTTCCATCTTCTACCCTTGAAAGCCAGTCCTTTTTAAACTCTTCAGGAGCCATATTTTTTACTAACTTATTTGCACTGGCTATTATCTTGAGGAATCTATTTTGTAATTCGTCTCCTTCAAGTTTGAGCTCGTTTATAAGTCGATCAACTTTATTTATGAATAAAACTGGACGAACATTTTCTTTTAAAGCCTGACGTAAAACAGTTTCTGTCTGGGGCATTATACCCTCAACAGCACAAACAACAACAACTGCACCGTCAACAGCCCTCATAGCCCTTGTAACATCCCCACCAAAATCAACGTGACCTGGTGTGTCTATAAGGTTTATGAGGTAATCTTCTTCCTTGTACTTGTGAACCATTGAAACGTTTGCTGCATCAATAGTAATTCCTCTTGCTTGTTCCTGATCATCAAAGTCCAAGAAACGCTGATCACCTGCAAGTTCCCTAGAGATCATACCTGCCCCAGCAAGGAGGTTGTCTGATAGAGTGGTTTTCCCATGGTCGATATGGGCCACTATACCGATGTTCCTTATATACTTAGGAGTGTACATCAATTCCTTAATCTTATTAATCATCTTAGTACGTCTACTCACCAAAATCACCTAGTAACCAAAATTTCATAATATTCAACATTAGTGGGCAGATCTTGCAATCCTTTCTTTCTCTTCCTTCTTCCCAATTGCAAAGCTTCTTGTATCGTACTCTGCTGCGTAAAGAAGTTCATCAGCAAGACATTCTTCTACAGATCGTTTCCTTTTGAATGACGATTGTAGAGCGCCTCTTGTTAAGAATCCAACAGCCAGATCAACCCTTCTCTGTGGTGCTATATCTACTGCAACCTGATATCCGATTCCACCATACTTTATTCTGGTTGTTTCTTCCCTTGGTGCAGTGTTTTCTACAGCTTTCACAAGAACCTGAAGAGGGTTCTTTTTTGACCTCTGGTTTATAATATCCATGGCCCCTTTGACTATGTTGTAAGACTTGTTCTTTTTACCAGAGTTTCTCTGTGTTCTCATGATCTTGTTCATGAGCCTTTCAACTATAGAAACTTTGGATTTTGCGAACTGCCTTTTAACATGCCTTCCTAGGGTGTGCGGAACCAGAATTTCGTCGAGGCAAATGTAGTTTATTAGACCTAAGTCCTCTACTTTCACCTCTTCTAACTCCCATTTATTGAAGACCTTAAAACTCATTAAAATTACCTCACTTTTATCTTACTGGTTTTTCAATTCTACCTATTACCATTTGTTGTAATGATACATTGTTAACTTTTGTAACTTTCCACCTGACACCAGGGATATCACCCATAGACCTTCCTGATGGTCCGCCAATTCCCTCGATCATGACTTCGTCGTGCTCATCAATGAAACCGATTGCACCATCTCCAGGAGCAAATGCTGTTAACTGTTTACCATTTTTTATAAGCTGTACACGTACACATTTCCTTATGGCTGAGTTAGGCTGTTTTGCCTCTACACCAACCTTTTCAATAACGATGCCCCTAGCTTGAGGTGCACCTTCTAAAGGGTCAGCTTTAACATCTAATCTAAGAGCTTTCCTCTTATACTCCACATCTTTCCATCTGAAGTTTTGTCTATTCTTTTTAAGCTTTTTTGCTGCGAAAAGTCCTGGCAAATGAAATTCCTCCTTGTAAAATTACCATTTAATCAAAGTTATCAGATTTATTCAATTAATTATTTTTAATAATATCACATTCAATGATGGTCAAAGTAACACTTATTATTGAATAATATGATTAAAATCTGTTCCTTCGTTCTTCTCTATTTTATAATAATGTTATTTATATTATGCTGCCTCTTGGCCAAGAGTCTTGCCCGCTCTATGTTCTGACCGCCTTTTCCTATGGCAGTGCGTTTATTTCTCGGATCTGTTTCAAGAGTGGCTATTTTCTCTCCGTTTTCTTTCTGGAGAATTCTTATACTCCTGATCTTAGCAGGGGCCATGAGATTTCCTATAAATTCTACTGGATCATCTGAGTGTTCAATGACCTCAACACCTTTGTCAACTGTTTTTTGAACCTTGGCAACTGTGCTTCCACGTTTTCCAATGGCAAGTCCCATATCTCCCTGTTTAACTAGGAAAGTCAATTTACCATTTTCATCATCCACCAAAAGGTCCTTTACCATGGCACCAGTCATACTTTCAAATAGTGCTATATATCTTATTTCATTGGTTGAAAATTTTATAGTCACAGAAACTACCCCATTATTTCTAATATAGTGGAGTCACCAGGATCTTTAATAATTAATGTTGCAACTGTGAATGGTTTACCACATATAGATCCAAGATCCACACTTGTACCATCATAATTGTATAAAGTGATATCTGATAATTTTGAATATTGCTCAACATCTTCCCTAATATCTTTAGGGCAATTGCCTGCAACGATCACGAGTTGTCCTTTTCCAAGTTTCAGCTCTTGTATTGATTTATCAGATCCTAGTATAACATTACCTGTATCTACAGCAACTCTTATTCCTCTATCTATATCCATCTACTGCCTCCTATTTCTTCTCTTTCATAATGACGCCTACAGACCCTGTTCCCAGAGGTATTGGCTGCCCTATTATAATATTTTCAATTATACCGGTGAGGTGATCAACTTCTCCCCTGATACTGGCTCTTAAAAGATGTTTACCTGTCTCTTCAAAAGAAGCCCTTGCAAGAACACTAGCCTTTTCACCGCTTATACCGTGTCTTCCAATGGATTTTACTTTACCATCAGCAGTCATCATATCTGCAACAAGCATAATGTGTCTTACATCAACTGTAAGTCCTTGTTCTTCCATTGTACTTTGTGCTTCATGTATGATTGCGTTTCGTGCTGCCTCTACTCCTAGAACCTTCTCTACTTCGTGAATGTCGTTAGTGCTTGTTCTGGTCTTATTGACACCTTCCATTTTCAGAACTGCTCCAAGATTTGAACCTTCGGTGTGTATAGCCCATTCTGCTCCTTCTTTCCTAATCACGACCTTTCCGATGTTTTTAACACCACTTATCTGAAGATCGCGAACCTTATCAGCTAAAAGTCTTAACTCTCTTATTGCATGTTTAGGATCAGTGATCGTAGGTTCAAAACTGAGTAGGTTCTTATCTATTTCTACTTTCTTAAAAGCTTTTTCTATCTTGGCTATGATCTCATCGTATTCGAGTCTTTTATCATTCACCTTATCTTCATCAATTTCGATGGAAAGATTCATGTTAGCATAGTTTACATTGAAATCCTTTAAGATATCGTTTAAGATGATTTTACCAATTCTATTGGCTATTTTCCTTACAAACTCTTCATCTGCACTGTATTCTTCATCGAAATAGATTCCCATGGTAGGTGTTGATATTTTCTTTCTGGCATCAACAATTTCAATGAGACGTGGAAGTCCCAATGTAACGTTCAGCTCTGCAACACCTGCATAGTGAAAAGTACGCATGGTCATCTGTGTACCAGGTTCTCCAACCGACTGTGCAGCAACCGTACCAACGGCCTCTCCATTTTCAACACCTGCACGTTGATTTGCCTTCTTAATTTCCTTAACAAGTTCATCTAATTCCTTGTCGTTTAAATCATGTCTTTCGGCTGCATCCGCTATTTCATAAATAAGCTTCTCAGGAAATTTGGTCCTTTTCTTCTTAACAACCTTTTCTACCTTCTCTATGTCCACAAAACCACCTGATCCTATTACGTCCCATTAAATGATATTTAATAATCCCATTAAATTATAATGGATGATATTCTGATGAATAAATCCCTGGTTGGTTACTTTCCAATTTTGGATTTTATTCTCATTTCATCTATCATCCTGTCTATATCTGCTACTTTACCGTAGTCACTTTTTGCAGGATCTATACCATCTTCACCATATTCTGTTTGGACAATAACTCCCCTGTTATCCCTTACAGTCCCATCTGGTTGCACATTCAAATCTTGAAGGGCATTAACCAATCTTCGCTGCATGTAACCACTCTGCGCTGTACGTATAGCTGTATCCACCAGACCTTCTCTACCACCCATTGCATGGAAAAAGAACTCCAGAGGATCAAGACCTTTTTTATAACTCGAGTGAACAAAACCACTTGCCTTTGCACCAAGTTCTCCAACTTGGAAATGAGGTAATGTTCTTTGGCTGTAACCCCTTTCGATACGTCCACCACGAACAGACTGTTGACCTACACATGCTGCAATCTGAGTCAGGTTCAACATTGAACCTCTTGCACCAGTAAGCGCCATTATAACCGCATGGTTTTCCATTCCAAAGTAACTTTCTGCTATTTCTCCAGATTTATCCCTTGCTTCTCCAAGAACTTGCATAATCTTCATCTCAAGGGTTTCTCTAAGACTTCTGCCCGGTAATGCTTCGAGTTCTTCGTTGTGGTATGCTTCAATGAGCTGTTCAACCTTTGCCTCAGCATTTGCAAGTAACTGTTCGATACGATCCTTGGCTTCCCTTGGTATTTCCTCGTCTGCAGTACTTGTTGTAAAACCCCTCTTCATTATACCAGAAATTGCAAGTTTGGTTGAGGAGTCAAGGAATTCTCGTGCTTTATCTGTGCCGTATTCCTTAACAATGGAATCCAATATCTTTCCAGAAAATGCTCCGTATGCTTTTTCGTCCATTGCACCTGTAATGATTTGTCCATTATCTATGACAACATAGGCATCATTTTTACATTCCTGTTTAAGACATTCATCGCACTTTCTGCATATTTCTGCCTTATAAACCATGTTTAGGTCCTTAGGAAGAAGTAAACTGAAAACTTGTTTTCCTGTCCAATCTTTACCAGTTGGATTGGGTAAAGGCATTCTAGCATGTTTAACCATTTGGAATACATCTTCTTCTGAAAAGACTGAGCCTTCCCTTGTTAGAAGATATGCACCAGATATATGATCGTGTATTCCGCCTATAATCGGTCCACCGAACCTAGGTGAAAGTATGTGTTCTTGAACCCTCATAAGGGATTTAGCTTCAGCACGAGATTCTTCTGTCTGGAAAACGTGCATGTTCATTTCGTCCCCATCAAAATCTGCGTTGTAAGGTGGGCAAACACACAGATTCAATCTGAAAGTTTTGTATGGTAAAACTTTAACCTCATGAGCCATCATGGACATTCTGTGAAGTGAAGGTTGCCTATTGAATAATACTACATCTCCATCCATTAGATGTCTTTCAACAACAAATCCGGGTTCAAGTTTCTCGATAACAGTTTCTTTGGTTTCATCATAAACTCTGATTTTCCTTTCATCAGGCCTTATTACATAATTGGCTCCAGGGTGAACATTAGGTCCGTTCATTATGAACTTCTTCATTGCTTCGATGTTCCATTCGGTTACAAAAACAGGTACAGTAACCTCTGTAGCTATCATCTCAGGAACTCCAACCTCGTTTATGCTTATGTTAGGATCTGGAGATATTACAGTCCTAGCTGAAAAGTTTACCCTTTTACCCGAAAGATTGCTTCTGAAACGTCCTTCTTTACCTTTAAGACGTTGCGCAAGTGTCTTAAGGGGTCTTCCTGATCTGTGTCTGGCCGGTGGCACCCCAGATGCTTCGTTGTCAAAGTAGGTTGTTACATGATACTGTAGAAGTTCCCAAAGATCCTCAACAATGAGCTGAGGCGCTCCTGCTTCCATGTTTTCTTTGAGCCTCTGATTGATCCTTAAAATGTCAACGAGTTTATGTGTTAAATCATCTTCAGATCTTTCTCCTGTTTCAAGTGTTATTGAAGGCCTGACAGTTACTGGTGGAACTGGAAGTACAGTCAAAACCATCCATTCTGGTTTTGCAACTTCATGGTTTATTCCTACAAATATGTACTCATCTTCAGGAATGGCTTCGAGTCTTTCCCTGACTTCACTTGCTGTGAGTTTGTAGTTTCCTTCAACTATAGAAACGGGTTTGTCTATTTTGACGTCTTCCTGTTCTTCTGCACAGTGGGGACATTTATCCCTTCTTGCAACGGTGTAAACATCTTTAATAATAGCTGTTATGCTTTCCTCATTTTTGAGGTGATTTCCAATTTTTTCCCTATAATCCACCATTTCAGCTTCTGTTAATAGGACATGTCCACAGTCTTTGCATGTTGATCTCAGTACTTTATGAATTGTGTCTGCAAAACCTACGTGTATTACTGGCCTTGCTAGATTTATGTGTCCAAAATGTCCCTGACAATCTCCACCCTTTGATCCACAGGATCTACATCTGAGGCCCGGGTCAATAACTCCCAATCGTGGGTCCATGAGTCCGGCTTCTATTGGATATCCGTCCTCATCNNGACATTTTTCTTATGTTCTCTGGAGACATAAGACCAAAGTTGATTTGGGAAATCTTTTTTAAAATTCCTTTCAAGCTCATTCTCTCCTTATAATTATGTGCCGTTATGTTCTTTATTTCAACAACATATCGGTTTAATGTTCACCCTTATGCTTTATCTTCAAGAACTAATTTAGGGAATATACATAGGCTCTTGAGTTCGTCGAGTAAAAGTTTGAATGCATATGAAATTTCAACAGGGAATGTTTCTGATTCACCACATATTGCACAGTACTTTTTGTCCCTTATCCTATCATATATGGCTATCATTCCACATTCTTGACATACAAGAGCTTCATATTTGTCAGATTCATCTAAAAGCCTTTCTTTTAATGCTAATGCTGCACCGTGTGCAATAAGACAGTCCCTTTCCATCTCTCCAAATCTTAAACCACCTTCTCTTGCCCTACCTTCAGTTGGCTGCCTTGTTAAAACCTGTACAGGTCCTCTTGACCTAGCATATACTTTATCTGCGGTCATATGATGCAGTTTCTGGTAGAATGCAACTCCAACGAATATTTCAGATTCTATTCTTTCACCGGTTATTCCATTGTAAAGTGATTCACGACCAGCTGTTTCGAAACCATTATCTTTTAACAGTTCCATTATTTCAGCTTCTTGTTGTCCACCAAATGGAGTACCGTCCATTCGTTGGCCTTCCATGGTTCCGGCTTTGCCTGCTAACATCTCTATAACTTGACCAACGGACATCCTTGATGGAATTGCGTGCGGGTTTATAATTAAATCTGGAACCACTCCTTCTTCTGTGAAGGGCATATTTTCCTGTGAAACTATAAGACCTACAACACCTTTCTGTCCATGTCTTGATGCAAATTTATCACCAAATTCGGGCTGTCTCTGATCTCTGACTCTTATTTTTGCCAATTTACTGCCTTCAACAGTTTCGGTTAAAAGTACTGCATCGACAACTCCATGTTCTCCATGCCTTACAGTTACAGAAGTTTCACGTCTTCTTTCTGCGACGGTTCCGAATTCATCAATCTCTTCAAGGAACCTTGGTGGTGATGTTTTTCCAATTAAAACATCCCCAGAAGTTACTTCTACTTCAGGATTAACTATTCCATCTTCATCCAGATGCCTATAAACTTCTTCTGATCTGTATCCCCTAACAATGTTCTCAGGAACCTCAAACTTATCTTCCTGTCCTCCCGGATAACGTCTTTCTGAAGCTTCATATGACCTGAAAAATGATGATCTTGCAAGTCCCCTTTCTATAGATGCTTTGTTAAGTATGAGTGCATCTTCCATGTTATAACCTTCGTAGGACATAACAGCAACAACAAAGTTCTGTCCTGATGGACGTTTGTCATATTTTGTTGCATCCATACTCTTGGTTTTAACTAGAGGTACTTGAGGGTGGTGCAGTAAATGTGCACGTGTATCAGTCCTCATGTTGTAATTTGAAACATAGAGACCTAGGGCCTGTTTTGTCATGCCCGCTTCCATTGTGTTTCTTGGTGAGGAATTGTGGTTTGCAAATGGAATGATTCCTGCACATATCCCTAGCATGGTTGATGGATCGATTTCAAGGTGGGTGTGGAATTCATTGATATCTGCTGGAAACATGGATATATATGAATTTTCTTCCTCTTCAGCATCCATATATTCAATTATTCCCTGGTTTATTAGATTATCCCATCCCATTTCGCCTTCTTCAAGCTTTTGGATATGTTCTTCAGTTAATTTTGAAACTCCATCCTCAACAACTATGAGTGGTCTCCGGGTTCTACCTGGATCTGTGAACAGGTATATTTCGTCTGTTTCATGGTAGTGGGTTATGTTCATCTCGGAGGATACCTCACCAGATCTTCGTTTTTCCCTCATGGATGTTACAAAGTCTTCTGGATCATCACATGTCCCGATGATCTTACCGTTAATATATATCTTGGATTCTTTCACAAATTTGCCCCCAAAAAGGATTTTTGGGTTTGATGAGATTCAATTAACTTAAAACACGCGAGTGTTTGTGTTTTATTATTCTCAACAAACTCCAATTTTGAACAACATTGATTATCCTTCTGGATTATCATTAATTGATCTATAAAGATTTTACTGGGTTGATAGTCCCCATCTTTTTGATTACCGCTTCAAGTTCCTCAGGATCAGAGCCTTCTGATATCTTGGACAGTATTGCAAGGTTTTTCACCAGCCCACAGTTAGGTCCCTCTGGTGTTTCATTGGGACATATTTTTCCGAACTGTGTAGGATGCAAATCACGAGCTTCAAAGTGAGGTTGGCTTCTGCTTAAAGGAGATACAACCCTTTTAAGGTGAGATAATGTTCCCATATAACTTGTTCTGTCAAGTAGCTGGCTTACACCTGCACGTCCTCCGACCCAGTTTCCTGTAGCTATTGCATGTTTTATATTCTCTGTTAACACATCAGAACGAACAGCTTGCTTTACGGATGGTTCTTTGCCTCTTGCAAGACTTCTCTCAAGCTGATAAGTCATATCTCTTGTTAAACTAGTGAATGCAACTCTGAAAAGATCTTCCATAAGATCTCCAGATACTCTGAGTCGTTTGTTGGCATAATGATCCTTATCGTGTGGTTCTCTTTTCTCGAAAACAACTTGGAGAAGCATCTCGGTCATTTCAGCCAAGTAAGTAGCTTTTTCTGCTCTTCTCTCAGGTTCTACACCAATATGGGGCAATAGATATTTATCTATAACATCCTCTGCTCTTTTGATTCTATACTCCTCTGTCATACCCTTTGCAACCCTNNATATCATCAATTAGAAGGAATTGTATATCATTTTCATCTGAAACACTTGTAACCAAATCTTGGTCTGTTTCAAATCCAAGAGCCCTCAAAAGAACAACCAATGGTATTTCCCCAGGTACATAAGGGAATGAAATTCTTAAAAAAACGCCTTTTTTTCGTGGTTTTCTGTATTCTAGTGTAATACGTGCCCTAAATCCACTTTTTATCGATGTTACAATGGCCCTCGCACGTCGATCCTCTTTCTCACCTATTCTCTCAAGGATTATCTTGTTGGGTGCGATCTCTTCCATGGTTACAATGGCCCTCTCGGATCCATTGACTATGAAGTATCCTCCAGGATCCTGTGGATCTTCACTAACATCCTCGATTTCTTCTTCGCCTAAACCATTGAGATGACATATATTTGATTTCAACATCACAGGCAACTCACCAATGTAAACCTTCTCCATGTCTTGCTCTTCATCACCCTTCTTAGTTAGAGCCATTTCGAGGTACATGTGTGCTGAGTAGGTCAGGTTTCTGAGTCTTGCCTCGGTAGGGAATATTTTACTGTTCGATCCGTCTGCCTCTTTAATAAAAGGCTTCCTGATCTCCACATTCCCTGTCTTGATAGTATATTCGCCTTGTTCAAGGACAATAGGCTCTGTTATATCAATTATATCTTGTATTCTGTGATTGACAAAGTCGTTGTAGGATTTGATGTGGTGGTCTACCAATTTGTATTCATCAAAAAATGCATCAACTAGTTTCCATGCATTTTCTACCATTAAATTCCTCCAAAAAACAATTCGATTTAAACTCCTCCAAAAAACAATTCGATTTCAAATTTCATTCAATTATTACTAAATTAGTCTAAACAAATTCCAATACCAACTATTCCAATACCAAACGATACGTAACGAATTTTCCAGCAGTATGGCTTTTTCTCGTTATTTGAAGAATATCTCCGGGCTTAGCTTCTATAGCTTTAGCAACGGGATCATCAACCTTTATCTTTGGTAGCTGTTCAGGATGAACCTTCAAATCTTTCACTACTTTTTTAGCTTCTGTTTCTGACAAAATAGTATGATCTGGAACCAATTTGTGTTTTAAAATATCTTTTT
The DNA here is from genome assembly GCA_003151535.1 of Methanobacterium sp. Taxonomy (GTDB): domain Archaea; phylum Methanobacteriota; class Methanobacteria; order Methanobacteriales; family Methanobacteriaceae; genus Methanobacterium_B. Next base: position 10,453 of record PLXT01000145.1, on the reverse strand, counting down.
TCACAATTTATCCTCCAGTTAAAAATTAAGAACGGGCCCGACGGGAATTGAACCCGCGGCCACTCGGTTAAAAGCCGAGCGCTCTCCCAGACTGAGCTACGGGCCCACAATCAAACGCCCTGGCCGGGATTTGAACCCGAGTCGCAGGCTCGACAGGCCTGCATGATAGCCCCTACACCACCAGGGCAGCTCTAAAGAATGAGAGTATAAGGAGTTATACCTATGCATGCTTANNCAAAATCCCGCCTGCCGGACTTGAACCAGCAACCCTCGGATCTACAGTCCGATGCTCTGCCAAATTGAGCTAAGGCGGGATAATGAATGGGACCACCCGGATTTGAACCGGAGTCTCAGGCTCCCAAAGCCCAAAGGATCGACCAAGCTACCCTATGGTCCCAAATAAATGATTTATAAGCCACTAATGAACTGGCTTAGAGCCTCGGGAGGGAATTGAACCCCCGACCACGAGATTACAAGTCTCGCGCTCCACCAGACTGAGCTACCGAGGCATTTTTAGTTATATGGCATATTAGCTTAAATAGTTTTGGGTATTCTGATTTATCAGAATTTTATTTATGCATTACCAGTTTTTTATTAGGCATTAAATTCATTAACTTTAGTAGTGCATCTTCCATATACCGTACACCATCCCATATAATACCCTTCCCCCTAATATAGTTAGTCCTTCAAAAATTTTATTTAAAAAATTATCAAAAACTTTAAAAATTAGATATATAGTTATTTATAAATCCAAATCATTATTTTCACAATTTCTTAGTTGCACGTTCCCTTAAAACTTCAACTACTGGCAAATCTTCACCAGCAAGAAGATTTATCGATGCTCCTCCCCCACTGCTAATATGGCTTATGCCCTCTGTGAGGCCCATCTGATTTGCTGCAGCTGCAAGATGACCTCCACCTATAATCGAAAAAGCATTTGAAGATGCTATTGCATTCAATATATCATCGGTACCTATATTGAATTCTTCCTTTTCAAAAACTCCAGCTGGTCCGTTGGCAAATAATGTTTCTGCTTTTCTAATATATCCGGCATATTCAGTAATTGTTTCGGTGCCAATATCATATATGGGTTGGTCAGGAATTTCATCAACAGAAAATTCAGCTCTTTTATTCCTTATACAAACTGCAACATCTTTAGGTATAATTATCTGTTCACCATAATTCTTCAGGAGTTTCTTTGATTTTTTAACAAATTCACAATAGCCTTTATTTACTATAAATTCTTTGTTACACTTTCCAATATTTACACCCGAACCCCATAGGAATATGTTAGCAACTAAACCTGTTGTCAATATGTAGTCTGCACTTCCATTTTCCAGAACATTTTCCATGACCATTATAGAATCATCAACTTTTACACCACCTAAAATATAAACACACGGTTTTTTAACATTATCCATTGCAGTGTAAAGTGCTTTAAGTTCTCTTTCCATTATTCTCCCAGCTGCTGATGGCAACATGAAGGCGAATCCTACCAATGAAGGTTGGGACCTGTGTGCAGCTGCAAAAGCATCGTTAACGAAGTAGTCTGCAAGGGGTGATAACTTCTGAACCATATGTGTTTCAGACTGAATTTTTGGGTCTCTTCTTAAAATTTCTTCGGAATAAAAACGCACATTTTCCAAAAGAAGAATATCCCCCCTTTTCATTTTTTCTATGGCTGTTCTTGCATTGCTTCCAAATATATCATCCACATAGTCAACCTTATGGTTCAAGATCTTAGAAAGGGATTCTGCATGCTGTTTCAAAGTTGTAAAATCTTTTTTACCGGGTCTGCTTTGATGTGCTAAAACAACAGTTTTAGCACCCTTTTTGGAGAGTTCTTCTATGGTTTCCGAGTGGAGTCTTATCCTAGTATCGTCAAGTATGAGTCCCGTACTTGGATCTACTGGAGAATTTATGTCCACCCTTACAAGAACTGTTTTATTATCTAGATCAAAATCATCTATGGTGTAAAAATCAAGTGCCATCCATTCACCGCTCTTAGATTCGATTATCTGTTAATACGATGCAAATTAAATTATTAGCTTATATCTTGCTCACAAGATTTAATAATGCTTCTTTAGGATCTTTTGCCATTATTATTCCTGATGCGAGAAGAACCCCCTCAGCACCTAGATCCATGGCTGCCCTCATATCGTCTCCTGTGGAAATACCCGCACCACACAGAACCGATATCTTAGGGTTTATTCCATGTATAATATCTACAGTTCCCTCAACAATCTCGGGTTCTGCCTTTGAAACAGGTATTCCTGATCCTATTAGTTCAGGCGGTTCTATTGCCACAAAATCTGGTTTTAAAGTTGATGCAGCTGCACTTGTTTCAATGTTGTTGGTACAAATCACACTAACCATACTTATCTCTGCTGCCTTCTTTACCACCGCATCCATGTCAGCCAGTTTCATCCTCTTTTCGGAATGATTTACCAGACAACCCACTGCACCTGCTTCTTTTATACATTCAATCAGGCTACTTCCAGTATGTCCACCTGCATCAACAGCATCTACATGCTGAGCAAAAACAGGAATTTTAACTTCATTTGATAATTTGTATATATCCGGACTTTGAGGCGCTATTATTATGTTTACACCTGTTTCCTCTGCGACTATTTCAGAAGCCATTGCAAGTTTTAAAGCATTATTTCCAGTAGATTCCAAGTAAGTTTTGAAATTTAAAATTACTATTGGAGTTCTCTTTACGTTATCCATTTGTTTAACCTCCAAAAAAAGCGTATGTAAATTTTATAATCTTATTCTTTATTAGGGAATATAAAAATATTGTGGTAATTTATTGAGTAAACAATTGTAAAAAGTTAAATTAACCATACTTTTAAGGTGAAACTATCGCTAAATTAATTTTAAACTCATAATAAATGATTGTAGTTACAATGAGATTTTTTTATTAACATGATCTATGCTCAGGAATTCATTCACACTATCATCAAAAATTAATGGTATCAATATATACATTAGGTCATATGTATGTAGAAGTAATTAGATTAGAAAGTAGATTGAAATTAATGAATTTTTTTTATTTTCAAGATATTTTTAAACAACACTTACAAGAATTATATTTATAAAAAGGATCAACAATGCCACTCTCAGAAATAGAAATAAAAGCCCTTGAAAAAAAAGGTTACAGATTTGCAGGCGATTTAAAACATGCCGCAGCTAAGGTATGTCACTGGACCAAGAAAAGTTTACTCAACGAAGGAGTTTGCTATAAGGAAAAATTCTATGGAATAGAAAGCCACAGATGTCTCCAAATGTCTCCAAGTATTCCATTCTGCCATCAAAAATGTTCATTCTGCTGGAGAGATATTTCAATAACCAAAACAGAATGGAATGAAGATTTTGATGAACCCGGAAGGATAATAGACGATTGTATTGATTTACAGAGAAATTTGTTGTGTGGTTTCTTCGGTAACTCCATGGCAGATAAACAAAAACTTAAAGAATCCCAGGACCCTAAAAATGCTGCAATATCACTTGCAGGCGAACCAATGCTCTATCCCCGAATAAATGATTTGATTTCAGAGTTCAAAAGAAGAGATTTTACAACTTTTCTTGTTACAAATGGAATGACACCCTCAAAACTTGAAAATCTTGAAACTGAGCCTACACAACTATACATATCATTAGACGCACCAAACAAGGAAATATACCAAGAAGTCTGTCAACCCCAAATATCAGGTGGGTGGGAACTTCTAAACAGATCACTGGATCTTTTATCAAGCTTTGACTGCAGAACAGTGTTAAGGATGACATGTGTAAAGGATTACAACATGATAAATCCTCAGGAATATGCTGATATAATTAAAAAATGTAACCCTGATTTTATTGAAATCAAAGCATACATGTACGTTGGAAGTTCCAGGAACAGGCTGGCATTAGATAATATGCCATCAAATGAAGATGTTTTCAATTTCGCAGAATCCATTACAGAATTATGTGACCATGAAATCGTTAACAGTGCCTTTGAAAGTAGAGTCGTTTTATTATCATAAATAACTAGAATAAAGATTTGAATTATGAAATCATCAAGAATAAAAGTAATAAATACTTATAGATTTACATTAATTAAGTCAAATTATCCAAAACGTGAGTTTAATAGGATTCTGAGTCATTTAAAGATTTATAAACATAGATTTAATAATTGAAAACATAAATGAGAAAAAATAAAGTTAAATTATCAAGTTCCATGAACGAAGGTGATTGATATGAAGAAGTTGTTAATAGGATTAATTTTGATAATAATAATGTTAAGCCCTGTTTACAGTGCTTCTGGTTTTGCTGTAACCTATGGGAAAACAACTTATGCAAATATGAAAAATACTGTGATCAGTTACTTCCAGTCAAAAACTAGTAAAAATATTAATGACGCTACTTCCAAGGTTGTAACCGCCTCAGAGGTAAATGCAATTTCGACCAACATTACAGGAAATAGCATACCCATCAAGTCAGATATTTTCCTGTGCAATGGTGGATCTAAGTTACAACCAGGGAATTGATGTAGTTGTTGATACTAGTAAGATAACAGTTGTAACACCTAAGATGTATGCTAATGCATTGGAATCTTGTGGAATAAATAATGGATATGTTGTTGTATCCTCTCCAGTTTCAGCATCTGGAGAAGCAGCCCTTGCGGGTGTTCTTGATTCTTATGAAATAGCTGTAGGAACACCAATACCAGAACAAGCAAAAAAAGCAGCCACAGAAGAATTATACACTGAAACTCAAATTGTAAATGAAACTGGACAAGATCCAAATAAAATAGCGGACCTTTTTTCAAATGCAAAAAACCAAGTACAAAGTCAGAATCTTCAAGATCCTACCAAGATTAAAGTAATCGTTGTAAACATTGCTAATAATATGAATATAAATCTAACTGACCAACAAGCACAACAGATTGCAAATACAATTTCAGATTCACAGAAAGCTCAGTCAAGTTTAACAGACTTCAAAAATCAGCTACAAAATGCTACAAATCAGGCCACAAAATCTGGCGGGATTATAGATCAAATAATGAACTATTTACATAGCATCTATAACTACTTGACCAACCTGGTACAGCAATATAGTTAAAAAAAATGGAAAATCTTTGAAATTCATTGATACATCCCTATATCTTTGACTCGTATGTACATTCTTACATGTGGTGTCAATAAGATGTGATGATCAACTAATATTATGGGAAGATAATATCCCCTCCTCATTTTGGGTGTAGGATTTGTTAATTAAAAGATTGGATTAATAATGGCAATATTATGTTCTCTTTTTTGATCTTATTTTTAATAGAGATTATTCGAAATGATAATTGACAAAAAAATGGGATGTTATATAAAAAATGATTTAATTAAATAACTCTTTATGTAATATCTTTACATAGTTCTACAGCTTTTTTTGCTGCTGCTTCCATTGAAGTTTCATAAGGTACACCCGCTTCTTTAAGTATTCTCTGTCCTTCTTCTTCATTCGTACCAGTCAACCTAATAACAAGAGGAATTCTACGTTTTGAAGCATTTAAAACATCCAATACGCCCCTTGCAACATCATCTGCCCGAGTTATACCTCCAAGAACATTTAAAAATACTGTTTTAACATCAGGATCAGATATTACAATGTTTAAGGCCTTTACAATATTTTCCTGTGAAGAGCCACCACCAATATCTAGGAAGGTTGCAGGTTTACCACCGTATAGTTTCAACATATCCATTCCACTCAAAGTAAGGCCAGCACCATTTCCAATAACAGCTATGTTCCCATCAAGCTTTACATATGCAAATTCTCCTTTAGTAACCTTCTCGAGGTCAACCAGACATTTTTGTCTGTACAGAGCATCATCATCAATATCTAACTTCGCATCTGCGGCCATGATACCATTAGTAGTAACAACTAATGGATTTATTTCTGCTATGGTTGCATCGTACTTTTCGAATACATTGAATAATTTACAAACAATTGAACCCACATTTGTTATCTGAGAATTTGGAACACCCATTTTGATGGCGATCTCCCTTCCTTGGTAGGGTAAAAATTCATTTAGTGGATTTAAATAATATTTAATTATTTCTTCGGGTGTATCCCGTGCAACATCCTCAATATCAATGCCTCCAGACATGCTTGCCATTATAAGCGGTTTTTTAGCAGATCTGTCAAGTACAATACTTAGATAATATTCAGATATGATTTCAAGTTTTTCTTCGACAAGAACCATTTCAACTCTTTCATCCTTCACAGTTGATCCCAATATTTCACTGGCCTTGGTGTAAGCTTCATCAGGATTATCAGCAAATTTAATTCCACCAGCCTTACCTCTCCCACCAACAAGTATTTGTGATTTGATTACAACAGGTTTTCCAATTTCGGATGCTGCCATCTTGGCTTCTTCAGGATTAACTACCATTTTATTTTGGGGTACAGAGATTCCTTCCTCTTTAAATATATCTTTGGCTATGTATTCATGAATCTTCACGTTGACCCTCCTATCAAGCGAGTTTTAAACCCGCGTCATATGCTGCCAGATTTTTTTCCTCTGTTCCAGGAGGGACGCTTTCAGCTATGGCCGCCCTAACAGCTTCTTCGGATACTACCTTGGTAATCCTAGTTATGGCCCCTACCATAACAATGTTAGCAACTACTTTAAGCCCTATTTCTTCAGCTGCAGTTCTACTCGCTGGAGCTTTGTAAAGTTTTATATTATGTTTTTGAACAAATGGCATCACTTCATCTTCTGAAATCATGTCAGGATCGATGATGAGAATTCCTCCATCTTTAAGATCGTCCAAATATGCCATTAATGCCGGATGCGACATTGCAATAAATATGTCAGGATTCTGAACTTTTGGGTAATCAACTTCTTCATCGCTCACAACAACTTCTGTTTTAGAAGCTCCCCCCCGAGCTTCAGGACCATAAGACTGTGTTTGAACTGCATGCATGCCATCATGCAGTGCAGCTGCTTTTCCTATGACAATCCCTGCAAGAATAATTCCCTGACCTCCAAATCCTGCTATCCTAATATCTTTACGCATTTCAGTCCTCCCAGAAGGCTGATTTCACTGAAAATGGTTTTCCAGTAGTGCATTTATCTTCAAGAAGTTTACAGATTTGTTCGGTAAATTCTGCCTCATTTTTATTTTGGAACTCTCCGACTATAAGTTTACCTTCAAGATCAGTTTTGTCCATTTTTTCAGCTCTTTTTTTAGTAATACTCTCTTCTTTCATCCACTGCATCATGGAAACAGCTGTTTTCATCTTATTTTTCCTGCCGAAATATGTTGGACACTGAGAAACAGCCTCGATGAATGAAAATCCCTTGTTCTGAAGACCTGCCTTAATTGCATTCGCTAACTGAACAGGATGAGCAGTTGTCCATCTTGAAACATAGGTAGCACCCGCAGCTTTGGTAAGTTCTGATAAATCAAATGGTTTTTCGACTGCTCCAAATGGAGCCGTACTCCCGTAGCTTCCTGTTGGGGATGTTGGACTTATCTGCCCCCCTGTCATTCCATAAATACTATTATTTATACAAATTACGGTGAGGTCTATGTTCCTCCTTGCACCATGAATAAGATGATTACCTCCTATGGCCGCTGCATCTCCATCTCCAGTAAATACCACGACATCCAATTCAGGATTTGCAAGTTTAAGTCCGGTTGCAAATGCAATTGGCCTCCCATGGGTTGTGTGTAATGAATCACACTTAATGTACCCCGGTACCCTTGATGAACATCCAATTCCCGATACGAGTGCTAAATTGTCAAAATCAACTTCAGCACGTTCCATTCCGTTGAAAAACGAGTTCATAACTATACCATTCCCGCATCCTGGGCAGAAGATGTTGGGAAGTCTATCTGTTCTCAAGTATTTCATAAAACGATTTTGATTCGTTTTATCCATAATTTCATCTCCATAAATGATTTAAGATCATAATAACATTATTATAATTTTAAGAATAGGTTGATAATATTTATCCTATCCTCTAATTATTTACCTTTTTTAATAGTTTCAAGTATTTCATTGGGCTTGTGCATTTCTCCCCCAATTTTAGGGAGAAGTTGAACCTCATGGTTTCTTAATATTCTTTTGACTTCATGGAATATTTGTCCGAGGTTCATTTCAACAACAATGACTTTTTTAGCATTTTTTGCTGCTTCACATAGCATGTCTTCAGGGAATGGCCATACCGTTTCTAACTTTATGAAACCTGCTTTTAAACCCTCTTCTCTTGCCTTTTTAACTGCAGTAATCACTGATCTTGATGGTGCACCGTATGCAACAATAAGAATATCTGCATCTTCGGTATACATGGTTTTTACTGTAGCAATTTCATTTGTATTCTTCAGTATTTTGTTACAAAGTCGTGTTACAAGTTTAGAGTGGGATTTTGGATTTGAAGCGTCTGGATATCCTCTTTCATCATGAGTTAATCCCGTTATGTGTAGTTTGTATCCTTCTCCAAAAGGGGGCATGGCCGAAGTTCCGTCAGGCTCTGCTTTATACGGTAAAAATGTCTTTGGACTTTCAGAAGGCAGTTCCCTAGCCCTAATTTCCATTTCTTCAGGTATGGTGATCTTTTCTCTCATGTGACCAACAATCTCATCGGCCATAATCATGACAGGCACCCTATATTTTTCTGCTAGGTTAAAAGCTCGTACTGTGAAATCAAAACACTCTTGAACAGATGCAGGGGACATTGCTATTATTTCATAATCACCGTGCGAACCCCATCTCGCCTGCATCATATCGCTCTGAGAAGCCATAGTTGGTTGTCCAGTAGATGGTGAACCCCTTTGCATATTCACTATTACCAAAGGAGTTTCGGTCATTGCAGCATATCCTATGTGTTCCTGCATAAGAGAAAATCCTGGTCCAGAAGTGGCAGTCATGCCTTTAATTCCTCCCCACACAGCTCCTATCACCGCCCCAAGTGCTGATATTTCGTCTTCCATTTGGATAAATGTACCGCCTTCTCTTGGAAGAAATACTGCCATATCCTCTGCTATTTCTGTTGAAGGAGTTATTGGATAGCCCGCAAAAAATCTGCATCCTGCCTTTATGGCTCCTCTTGCACAGGCTTCGTTACCCTGTATAAAATATTTTTCAGTCTTCATCCTTATCATCCACTGCTATTGCTTGATCTGGACACATTAAAATACATAATCCACATTTTGTACATTTTTCCTCATTTTTTGGACAAGGTACATGAATCCCCTTTTTATTAGGGATTTTGGATTCTTCATAAACTTTAAGTGGACAGAATTCTTTGCATAAGTTGCATCCCTTACATAAATCCTCGTTAATAGTTATCATGTTCGTTACCTTCAGTAATGTTATATTATTCATCCAAGACTATTCATTGGATATTAGCCTCACATTTTAATTAAAGAGATCTATTTTATTTTATTATTAATTAATTGGATAAATCAATATTTCAACTTTTTGCTCAAAGTTGATGGAAAATAAGTTATAATTCGATTTTAAAAAAAACGATCAAAGATTGTATTCTATTTCATTGAGAGAATAGAAGAAGTTAAATTAATAAATAAGTGCTGGAATTGTTAATAATTACATTACAAATATTTAAAATAGATATTCATTATATTAGTGCTCCATCCTCTGACACTTTATATATTAGTTAAAACGTTTATATCTTTCTTTTACTCTAACATAATTATTAGATATCTGTAATTGGGACATACTAACTTCATATAGCTTTAATTATTGTTTTATTGGAGAAGATTAGTCTTCAATATAAACCAATATGCACTTTGACAATACATTAACTTATACATCTCATCAAAACCCCGTTTTTATAACCTTGTATTTGAATAATTTAAAAAAAAATATTAAATACATTCACCTTCTAATTTTTTAAGGTTTAAAGCCACAGTAGGACATATTTCCAGACATTTATAGCATAATTTGCAATATTGAGGTGAATTGGCGCATATTCTATTCTCTTTAATTACAAAAACATTGGTTGGACATACACTATGCACAAGCACCACAATTTGATCCATGACATTGACCATGATCTAGTGTTATAGTTACCATAATCAAAATTATCACCTTGTAATTATTCTTTAAAAAATTTTTTTTATATCTCAAAATTTACGTATTTGGGAGTTTGGGGATTTTTCAATACTCCTTTTCCATAAAATACTATTTTTTTCATTTAATCTATTTTTACGTTTTATAATCTTTAGAACTCCTTGTCTCGGGAATTGGTTTAAATTATCTAGTTACAAATTTAAGATATCGGAAAGAGGAAACCCACTTCCGATATTAAAATATAGAATTTCATTATATATAAATACTCTGATCGAGAAAATTTAATAATATAAAATATGCATTATTATCAACACATTATACTATTTCTTCTAATTTTCAAGCAATATAAGTTTTATAGGGTCTTAGATTTTTTTCT
>PLXT01000106.1:13096-50423 GCA_003151535.1 Methanobacterium sp. | reverse complement strand
AACAACTATAACGACCAAAAAAAAAATAAACCCAAAATATAAATTTTGAAAAAACATAAGGTTTATAGAAATTTTCTTAATGATAAAAAAAGTAAAAGTAGTATAGTATAGGAATTGTAATAATCTTTAAAATTTAATATTCCTTACAAAAATCTTCAACATTATTAACTAACCGTCTTATTGAGATTGTTTATACCATTTAATGTATTATTAAGGTCTGTTCCATTTGTTATATTGGATCCAAGTCCGTTTAAGTAATTCCTGTAGAAAAGTGCAGCTACTACTACAACTACAATTATTCCACCAAAAAGTAAAATCATTTCTGCTGATGTTTGAGCTGCATCGTCTTTAATAATATCCATATTTACCACCCATTATTTTAAACTGCTATGAACATCATTCCAAAGGTTTTTATAGCGTAAAATATACCAAAAGCTACTGGAGCAAGGATTAATGAAAATTTTACACCCTTCCTCGCACTACCATAGAGTACTATTCCAATTAAAAGTCCTGCAATTATAGAATGAATAATAATATAACCACTTGCTGCTAGGTAAGATGCATCGTATAATGGATTTGGTTTACCTAAGGATCCTATGAAGCCAGAATAAATCATGATCATTCCAAGTGCAAATGGGGCCGCTACTATTGCTGCTATAATCAAGAACATTACAGACATCATTACATTTGCTTTTCTTTCACGTTTCAAAGCGAGAACAGATCTTAAATCTTCTGCTACAGTTTCAATAACATCTGATAAACTTCCACCTACTCTTTTTCCTTCAAGAATCATCCTGAATGTTCTATCAAGTGTTTTTGATTTTAATCTTTCACCCATTGAAAGTAGTGCATCATCGAATGTACTTCCAATTTTTATTTCGATAACTGCTCGTTTAAGTTCGTCATTGAGTGGCCCACCACCCTGTTTTGAAATGTCTTCTAAAGCAGTTTCAATACCTATACCTGCCCTTAAAAGTGATGCAATTTGCCTTAGAAAATCGGGAGTTGTTTGTTCTACAGCATCTACCCTTCGTTCCATTGAAAAAAATAACCAACCAAAAACAATGGCAACAGGTGTTACTAATCCAACAACCAACCCTATGAGCGGATTTATTCCAATTGCAATGAATAAAACCAACCCAAGCATTCCAAATAATAAACTACCTAAAATGATCAGTGTCATAAGATCGGATGCTTTAACGTACATCCCGGATCTAATAAGATTTTCTTGTATTAAAACAAGGTATTTGTCTGGTAAAATATTGTCCAGACTTTTCGATACTGGAGATAATGCTGGGGGTATAATTGCCATTTTTTCCACCTTTNNATATTAATTTACTATTTAAATTATATGTATATAATGTTGCTGATTATTTTTAATATAAAATTCTAATAAAACATTTTAACTCCAGTTCAAAATTTATTAAAAGCTTATTTTTGTTTTATTTTTGTTTAAAATGGTGGCTTGATTTTTAACTAGAACCATATCTTCTATTCTTACACCAAATTCTCCTTCAAGGTAAATTCCTGGTTCAACAGTAATTACCATTCCCTTCTCAAGCTTAACTTCATCATTTTTTGATAAATTAGGTTTTTCATGAATCTCAAGTCCAACACCGTGACCAGTTGAATGAATAAAAGCATCACCATACCCATATTCAGTTATAACATCTCGAGCTGCCGTATCGATATCACAAGATCTTACACCTGGTTTTATGGATTTAATAGCAGTTTTTTGAGCATCCCGCACTATATTGAATATTTCTTCTTGTCTTTCTGTTTCTATGATTGTTCTTGTAGTGTCTGAAGAATAGTTATTATAAACTGCTCCCCAATCCACTAAAATAGGACTTTCAACTTTATTCAATGATGGTGTGCCATGCGGTAAACTGGTTCTGGCCCCCGATGCCATGATGGATTCAAATGATGCTCTTTCTGATCCATTAATTCTCATGTTGTATTCGAGTTGGGCAGCCAATTCTACTTCTGTACCTGTAAATTCCAGTTCCATAAAGGATTTTTCAGCTATTTGAAGTGCTTTTTCAATGTTCTCTACTTCCCAATTTGATTTTACAGATCTAGATATTTCCACTATATCAGTAGTTTCAACATCAAAACCTTCAGATAATTTTTTGTATGTTTCAACTGTCATAGATTTTTCAATACCAATTTTACCATTTAATAATTTTTTTACATCATCAAATTCTTTGTAAACTTCTAGATTTACCATCGAGCTCCCTGATGCATCCTCATGATCTATTTTCGAGGCTAAAAGAATAGGATTGTCTTTCAATATAAGAATTGAAGAGCTTGAAGGTCTAAATCCTGTTAAATACCTTATATTTTCGGGTTTTAAAACTACCATACAATTGATGTTTTTTTGGTGCATTGATTCGATAACTTGTTTCAATTTGGTGTTCATTTTTATCTCCTATTCTTCTTCAAATTAAATCCTTATATATTTTACATCTTCAATATTTTTCTAATTCAATAAATCCTATAGAAGTTATAAGTGTGCTTTGAATTTACTTAGCATACTATGCATTACTTCTTTGGGAATTTCTCCTGTTATGGGTTGGGGTATATAACCAAAGTCAGGATCTTCAAATTTAATGCCAAGAAATTCTACTTCTGAATCATATCTTGGAATCAGGTGCCAATGAACTTCTGGATCGGGATTATCAAATCTATATGCTGCATTTTTAAAGCAACTCCAATTAAAAAGTGTAGGTTTGAATAATTTATTGATAACAATCTCCATTTCACGAACTAGTCTTGAAAATTCTATCCATTCATTATCTTCAAGTTCGGATAAATTACTACAGTGCCTTTTAATTGCAATAACACATGTTCCTAAATACCTTTGGCTAGGTGCTAGAAAAATATTCCAATATTCTCTTTCAGATATAAGCTTACCATAACTTCCTTTTCCACAGTATTCGCATTTCATTTGTATCACAGATTCTATTCATTAAAACCAAGATTCGTGTTTTCAATTAGCTTAGATCATTGAACATATTATTATTATTATTATATCATCATGATCTTATCTAATTAATATCTGAATTAATATTATTAAGAAATGATTATGTTGATGAATTTCAGTGTAAAATTTATATTTTAGTTTTCTATATCAATCAAGGAGGTTGATGTGATTGGATGGCGAATTTGAACTCAGAAAGTTTGTAGCACCAGAATTTGTATTTGGTTCCGGAGCGAGAAGCCTTTTGGGACGTTATCTAAAAAATTTTGCAGCTAAGAAAATATTTTTAGTCACAGATAATGGTATAATTTCATTAGGATGGCTTGATGAGATAGTTGAAATATTGGAATCAGGAGATTATGAATATGAAATTTATTCCAATATAAACTCAAATCCCCGAGTTGAAGAGGTTATGGAAGGGGCTCGAATTTACAACGATGAAGGCTGTGATGTAATAGTTGCAATTGGTGGGGGCAGTCCAATGGACTGTGCAAAGGGTATAGGAATAGTAATTTCAAACAACAAACACATAAAAAAGTTTGAAGGTGTTGATAAGGTTGTCATGCCATCACCACCTTTAATATGCATACCAACCACTGCTGGTAGTTCTGCTGATGTGTCTCAGTTTGCAATAAATATCTGACAGACAACGAAAAATAAAAATGGCAATTATCAGTAAAAAATTGGTTCCTGATGTAGCATTAATTGATCCCGTAATAACCACTACCATGAATTCCAATATGACAGTTTACACAGGATTTGATATTTTAAGTCATTCAATAGAAGCTTATGTATCAAATGCGAGTTCACCCATTACAGATGTCCATTCCATCGAGGCAATTAAACTTTTCTCTTCCAATATATTACCTTGCATCAAAGATCCAAAAAACCCTAAATTTAGGGGTAACCTTATGTTGGCAAGTTTACATGCGGGATTAGTATTTTCAAATGCCAGTCTTGGTTTAGTTAATGCAATGGCCCACAGTTTAGGAGGTTTAATGGATTTGCCTCATGGTGGGTGTAATGCCCTACTTTTAGAACATGTTGTCAATTTCAACTACTCATCAGATCCTGCTAGGTATCTTAAGATATCTCAATGTATAGAGGTTGTTGATTCAACTGATAAATACGGTCTTATTAATGCTATTTCACAGCTTAAAATTAAAACTGGAGTTACTCAAACTTTAAAAGAAATAGGTGTTCGAGAAAATGATATTCCACAATTAGCACAGAAGACAATGAATGATCCATGTACTATAACTAACCCTGTGATACCAAAAAAGAGTGATGTGGAGGAAATATTTAAAAATGCCCTCTAAACAAACAGATCTAAATGATTATGATAGTTTACGCGACAAGATTATAGGTCTTGGCGAATCATCCATTCAAAAGAGTTATTATCCCGAACTTCAAAAGAGGTTGGGTGAGCTTGAAAGATTTAGAGCATTATTGGATCAAAGTAACGATCCAATTTTCCTGCTAAAAATACCTTCAGGACATTTTACAGACGTGAACAAGTCTGCATCTGAGTTATTTGGATATCCAAATTCAAAAATGCTTCAAATGTCAATAGAAGACCTTGTGAACGAAGAAGAAATAGTTAAAATTCAAAGGATGTTCAAGACACTGATAAAAAACAAGGAATCAACAGCTAAAAAAAAACCTTTCCTTCTGTTTTTAATAGATTTGATGGACTTAGAATTCCTGTTGAAATAGGTGCAAGCATTGTTAAATTCACTAACGAACTATACATTGTGATGGTTTTTAGGGACATTACCGAAAGGAAAGAGGCTGAAGATAATATCAAGGCATCACTTGAAGAGAAAAAGGTTCTCCTAAGGGAAATCCATCATAGGGTTAAAAACAATATGCAGATCATTTCAAGCCTATTAAACCTTCAAACAAAGATATATAGAGGATGAAAAAGTTGTTGATATCTTAAAAGAAAGTCAAAACCGTGTTAAATCTATGGCAATGATACATGAGACACTTTACCAATCGGAGGGATTTGCGAAAATAGGATTTTCTGGTTATGTCAAAAACCTCGTAACATACCTTCTTCAGTCATATGTTGATAGGGATCATATAAATATAAAAACAGATGTAGATGATGTTTTTTTAGATATAAGATACAGCCATACCATGTGGCTTAATTAATCAATGAGCTAATAACTAATTCATTAAAACATGCATTTCCCGATCGAACTTAAAGGACAGATCAACATAAAACTTATGCGGAGTGACGATAAATTTATTTTAGAAGTTAAAGATAATGGTGTTGGCTTTCCTGAATTGCTTGACTTTCGAAAGACTGAATCATTAGGATTGCAGTTAATTAATAGCCTTGTAATGCAGCTTGATGGTAGTATTGAACTTAAAAATAATAATGGAACTGAATTTAAAATAATTTTCTATGAGATGAAATATTCTATTAGGATTTAATTCTCTTTTTTTAATCCAATTTTTTTTATGGAAATCATTATATGTTCAAAACAAGGTTTATAAAAATATGGTAAGTTTCACAGCCCGAGAGGTCAGAGATATAGTTATCTCGATGTTGTTTATAGCTGTTATATTTGCATATATATTCAGTCAAAGTAACATCAATGCTTTCATACTATTAATACCCTCATTACTTATAGCGGTGGGATTAGGTTTTGTTTTACACGAACTTGCTCATAAGTTCGTGGCAATGAGGTATGGATTCTATGCAGAATTTCGGATATGGTTTGAAGGATTAATTTTTGCTGTAATCACTGCTATAATAATAAAATTAGCTTTTGTAGCTCCTGGTGCAGTTTATATACATGGAAATAACATTTCACGTGAGCAAAATGGAAAAATATCACTGGCAGGTCCGTTGGTAAATATAGTTTTGGCTTTAATATTCTTTGGATTAACACCTTACATAACTTATAATACAATCGATGTTTGGGGATATGTATTAAGTAACTTGATTTACTTTGGTTTTTTTATAAACAGTTATTTGGCAGCATTTAACCTTATACCGCTTGGTATACTCGATGGTGCTAAAGTATTAAGATGGAATCCACTTATATGGGGTATAACCTTTGTATTTTCTGTTATATTAGTATTAAGGGCTCTAAATATCGTAAGTTTTTAATCTTTGTGATTAATGATTTGGCAAAGAATTTAACATCTAAAATATAACTATAAAAACAATATAACCAAAAAAANNGTAAAATATTTTGGATGCACTCACCGAGCTATAGCTCCCGAAGATACTATAAAAAATGTTGAATCGAAACTTAGGACTGCAGGAGTCACAAGAGTCGCTGAAATAACACATCTTGATAGGATTGGAATCCCAGTTTACTCTGCTATAAGGCCAGATGCCGCAGAAGGGGCTGTGAGTATATATGCAGGTAAAGGTGCAACCAAACCACAAGCAAAGGCATCGGCAATGATGGAATCATTTGAAAGATATTCTGCAGAATTAAATGATGAACATAGGCAAAATTTTGTTTGTGGTGTTTTTGAGGGTTCTCTAGACGAATATATTAGTCCGAATTCTCTGATACTTCCTAATTTATTATTTGATCCGGAAACTTCAGAAATGGAATGGGTTAGATCAACAAATCTTAAAGACGATAATGTTGTTTTAGTACCTGCTAATGCTGTTTATCATCCTTATATCACAGAAAATACTGTTAAAATTTTTCAGTCCAATACTAATGGTCTTGCATCTGGAAATAAGCTTGAAGAAGCTGTTTTTCATGGAATGATGGAAGTTGTGGAGAGGGATGCCTGGAGTATTTTTGAATCTAAACGTAAGCAAAAACCTGAGATCAGCTGTGAAAATACTGAAAATGAGATAATTAAAAATATCCTTTCCATGTTTAAGGAAGCAGGAATAAATGTTAGACTCGTGGATTTAACAGCGGATGTTAAAATTACAACTGTCGCCGCAGTTTCAGATGACACAATCTTAAAGGATCCGGCATTATTGACTTTGGGCGTTGGAACTCATTTAGATCCTGAAATTGCAGTTATTAGGGCACTTACAGAAGTTGCACAGAGTAGAGCAACCCAGATTCATGGCACAAGGGAAGATACAGTACGGGCAGTTTTCATGA
The DNA here is from genome assembly GCA_003151535.1 of Methanobacterium sp. Taxonomy (GTDB): domain Archaea; phylum Methanobacteriota; class Methanobacteria; order Methanobacteriales; family Methanobacteriaceae; genus Methanobacterium_B. The sequence goes on along the minus strand of PLXT01000106.1, from coordinate 43,343 downwards.
GAAAAGCGGGATACCAAAGAATGAAACGCATTAACAGTCATTGGTTCGGTGAGTCTGAGAGATCAATTGACTTAAATGAGCTCAAAAATGATTCAGGTAGATCATTTAAAGAAGATATTGAAACTTCAAAAAAACTTTTGAGTAAATGTGGATTTGAAGATATTTTGTACGTTGATCTCACAAGGTCTGAGATTGAAATTCCAGTTGTGAGGGTTTTAATTCCAGGAATGGAATTGTATTCAGTTGATGTAAACCGGGCTGGTAAAAGATTATCAAATTAAATTTTTTTTTAAGATAATATAAATCGAATTTTTAGGAATAAAAATAATTTAAACTATTTTTTCAAATATTAATAATAAAATGGTGAAATAATGAAACAAATCATAGTGATGAGGGCAGATCTTAAAATGAGCCGCGGAAAAATAGCAGCTCAAGCATGTCATGCATGTTTAGGGGCATATAAAAAAGCTGATGATCGTATACTAAAAAAATGGGAATCTGAAGGTGAAAAGAAGGTTGTTTTGAAGGCAAATGATCTTGAGGAACTTTTTGAAATTTACGAACTTGCAAAAGCAACCAATATGCCAATATATCTGGTTCATGATGCAGGACACACTGAATTGCCTAGATCAACCATAACTTGTCTGGGTATTGGCCCCGATGAAGATGAAAAGATTGATAAGATTACACAAGATCTTAAACTTCTAAAATAAGGATTTAATATAATAATTTGGATGGGTTACATGGATTGGATTATAAAAATTGGTGGAAGTCTGTTTCCTGAAAAAGCAATAGAATTATGCGAAGCAATTATAACTTTAAATGATTCTTTAAAATCCCCTAAGAAAATAGTTTTTATTTGTGGAGGGGGTATGTTTGCAAATAAAATAAGGAATTATAACCAAGATATACATTTTTCTGACACAGCTAACCATAAATCTGCAATATTGTGCATGGATATAGTTGGGACTCTCCTTGCTGATAAAGTTAAAGGACTTGAATCAGTTAAATCTACAGATATGATTGATTTAATATTAAAACAGGGAAAATTGCCATTGTTAAATCCATCATCCATAATTGAAAGCCATGATGTCCTTGAGCATAGCTGGAGGGTAACCTCTGATTCAATAGCTATGTACATAGCTGATCTTCTTAAGGCCAAACTATTAATAGCAACAGATGTAGATGGTATATATACGCATGATCCTTGCCAAGATGGTGCGAAACTTATAAAATTTATAAGTGCAAAAAAACTACTAAATTTTGGTGAAACATCAGTTGATGAATTTTTACCCGAGCTTTTACTCAGATATAAATCTAATTGTTATGTTGTAAACGGCAAGTACCCTGAAAGGGTCATATCGATTATAGAAGGTAAAAGCTCTAAATATACACTCATTGGAGGAATTTAAATGGAGAAAATAGAATGTACATCCTGTAAACAGGAAATATCACCAGTGGAAAATTATGTTAAGTTTCCATGCCCAGAATGCGAGAAAATACTCTACAGATGCGAGAAATGTAGAACATTCGGACATTTATACAAATGTGAATGTGGCTTCAAAGGGCCATAATAATTTAAATCATTTTTAAATTATTTAAATTTATTAAATCTAAATTTTATTTATATTATCAAACCATTTAATCAACTTTTATAGGTTGAGGGTTTTTAGGAGGCAAAATAATGGGAGAAGTTGTAGCTACAATAAAGTTAATGCCTGAAAGTCCTGAAATGGATGTGGCAAAAGTTAAAGAAGAAATTAAAAGTTCAATACCGGAAAACACAGAACTACACAGTATTGAGGAAGATCCAATAGCATTTGGTCTTGTTGCACTCATTGTAATGGTAATAGTTGATGATGCTGAGGGTGGAACAGAACAGGTCGAAGAAAATCTATCTAAGATCGAAGATGTTGCAAGTATCGAAGTAGTTGATGTAAGAAGGTTAATGTAATAACCTTAAAACCACTTTTTTTTATTTAATTTTCTCAGTCCTTCATTTTCCAAGGTTTTATAATTTTGAGTTCATTCTAATATTTTTATAATAATACTATTATTCTAGAAAATAATATTAATAAAATTGAACATATATCATTTTGGTGATAGGATTTTTGATATATTAGCTGTATGTTTAATAGGTGTTTTATGTGGTGCAGTAACAGGTATAATACCTGGAGTTCACGTAAACACTGTTGGTGCTTTTATTTTTGCTTCTTCTGCTTATCTTTTAAATTTTGTTTCAGCAGATTTTCTTGCGGTCTTTTTGATCTCAATGTCAATATCCCATTCCATGATAAACTTCATTCCTTCAATGTTTTTAGGAGTGCCCGAAGAAGGAACTGTTCTTTCAGTTTTACCTGGCCATTACTTCAGGAGCTCATGGGTAGAGGTAGGGAAGCAGTAAGGATGGTCACAATTGGCGGGTTTGGTCGTTGATTGTAGCAGTAGTCCTATTACCCATATTTGCGATATTACTACCACCCACATACTGGGCAATAAAACCATATATCTATCTAATTCTAGTTCTAGCAGTTGTGTATATGATCAAACGACTAAATAGAAATTTATATTCGATGATTTGGTCTACATTCCTATTTATTTCTTCTGGAATTTTAGGATGGGTGATGTTAAACACGCCACTATCAACTAATGTTTCTCTTCTCACAATATTTTCTGGGCTTTGGGTGTTAGTACACTGATCTACAGCCTAACAAAACTCTACTGTTCCAACCCAAAACAAGCATCATAATTTTAAGATCAACAAAAATGTTTTGAGGGGAATATTTGCAGGTGGAATAGCAGGCAGTATACTTGGATTTTTACCGGGAATGGGGCCTGCTCAAGGCAGCATTTTAGCACAAGAACTCAGTGGTGGCGAGGATATTGGAGAAAATAGGGAGGGATTTTTAGTTGCAATGAGTGGAGTGAATGTATTAGATGCGTTATTTTCATTAATTGCCATTTATTTAATTGGTAATCCTAGAAGCGGTATTGTGGTCTTCATTGACAAATTAATACAGAATTTTGATCTCAATTATCTATTTCTATTTGTTTTTGTTTCAATTACTGCTGTATCACTATCTGTTTTTTCTGTCTAAAACTTGGAGATTTTTTAATTTTGTATTTAAACCGTATTAATTACAGCTTGCTTTCAAAATTAGTTATATTATTTACCAGTTTATTGGTAATTATTTTTGCATGTATTGAAAATGCAAATATTTTATTTGTTTTATTAGTTTACCTAACATTTATCTCATTGGGAATGATATCACATTATATTGGGGTGAATAAATCAAATCTAATGGGTGTCCTCATACTTCTGGCAATTATTATTTACGCCAGCATGGCATGGAACTAATATCTATCCCAACGAAATAACCTGCAATGAGTTGTATAAATAAATTTCACATATTTGATTTTCTACTATTAAATTATAACTACTTCTTTACACATTTCCTTTACGGATTCAACAAAATCAGTAGTATCCACACCCGGGAAGGTGTCAATCAGGCATATATCAAATTTTCCTGTTAGAATCTCTTTTAAATTCATTATATTTTCACAGTAAACTTCAAAGTTTTTTCCAGACCCTAATAAACCTTCTCTTACATTAAAAAAGTTTGTTTCAAATCCATTTACTTGCAAGTTTAACAACGCCATCTTGGCTGCAGGATACCAGAGATCATTGAAAACAACTCTCTTTGCCCCTGATTTTAAGCAAGTTATCCCTAGGGTTCCGGGTCCGCAAGTACAATCCAAGACAGAAGGATCTTTATATTTTTTAATAATTTTTTTTAAGGCTTCTATTTTTGGTGATACTGGTTTAGAGAATTCTACATGGATTTCTGCTTGGTTTTTGTAGATGCATAATGTACCATAAGGAGTTAAAACAATATCACAGCGCATATCGCATCCGGCAAGTAGTTTATAAACATGTGGTGTTGAGTTTGAATCTTTCAACCCGACTGTTTGTTTAATATCTCCATTTAAAACACCTTTTATTTCTGGTATTTCCTTGATAATTCTTTCTGCAGATCTTTCAGTCATTCCCTCTGCCAGAATAACCAGGGATTTATGTGGGAGATATGGTGCTGATGTGGTGGGATATGAAGGTGTAAGTAATGGAGTACACGCATTTCTCAGGGTGGATTCTTTCTCTCTAATACCTTCCTCTATCATAATCTTGAGTGTGTGTGCCATCACTTGATCTAAATGTCTTTTTCCACATTTGCAAAGTCCAGAATTTGCATTTAACATTTCAAGATTTAATTGATCCTTCAATGGTTTGAATTTCCTAAGCTTTGGATCTTTACATTTATTGCAAGGAGAGTATAACTGTTTAATATGTTTCAATGTAGTTGGTGCATCTTCTACACATCTAAATCCACATGTACATTCTATTTCCATATGCTTAAATATTGGTTCATTTATATAAATAGTTGAGACTTATGAAAGATAAACGTAAAGAAATCCTCAGGGATCTCCTAGGAGAATTTGCAACAGATGAGGGGTCATCAAATGGCGCTAATAATGTTTTTGGGAAGGATACTCTAGAAAAAGATGAGAATACAAAACCTATCCCAAAAAAAAGTGATGATGATGGATTTAACATTGATAAGGTTATGAAAAGACCATCTAAGCGAACTAAATCTGTTAAAAAGGTTTCTGACGTACTGAAAGCGGAGATTGTGGAAGAAGGTTTAATACCTACTTACAATGTAAGCATTCCTAAATTCACTGATCAGGAAAGAATAATATTCAACGAAGTTCGTGAAAAACTTGTTGAAGTAGCTGTTGCACAGGGAGAAGATTTTAGAATCGATGAATCTAGCTTTATTGGAGAGGTAAAGGAATTTCTTAGGAGTAAAGGTGTTAGGGATGTTGACAGACTAGCCACTCAAATATCTCAAGAAATGTTAGGTTATGGTCAGTTAGATCCAATGATTAAAGATGATGATCTCGAGGAGATAATGGTTATAGGGGTAAACAGGAATGTTTTCGTTTATCATCGAAAAATTGGGATGATGATAACCAATGTTATTTTTGAAGAGGATTCTGATATTAAGGCAATAATAGATGTTATAGCAAGACAAGTGAACCGTAGAATTGATCAGCAAACACCTATACTTGATGCAAGGTTGCCTGATGGTTCAAGGGTTAACGCAACTATACCTCCTGTATCTGCTGACGGTGCAACATTAACCATAAGGAAATTCAGGAAGGATCCATTAACTATAATCGATTTAATTAACTTTAAAACTTTATCTTCACATTTAGCAGGATTTTTATGGGTTTGTACCGATGGCCTCGGTGTTAAACCTTGTAATGCAATAATAGCAGGAGGTACTGGTTCAGGGAAAACCACTACTTTAAATGCGGTCACTGCTTTTACACCTCCTCGTGAAAGGATCATTACTATTGAAGATACGTTAGAGCTTCAACTTCCTCACACTCATACTTTAAGAATGGAAACCCGCCCACCTAATATAGAAGGGAAGGGAGAGCTTACAATGGACATTCTTGTTAAAAATTCCCTTAGGCAACGACCTGATAGGGTGATAGTAGGTGAGGTAAGGGGAGCCGAAGCAGTTACATTATTTACAGCTTTGAATACAGGACACTCGGGTATGGGAACAGTTCACTCAAATACCGCAAGGGAAACGATAACAAGATTAATAAACCCTCCAATGAATGTGCCGACCATCATGATACCTGCACTTGATTTTATTATCATGCAAAATAGAATGTACAGGACTGAAGGCGGTTCAATCAGAAGGGTGACAGAAGTTGCAGAAATCGTTGGTATGGAAGAGGGTAATGTTCAGCTTAACAGGGTTTTCGAATGGAACAACGTTTCAGATAAGGTAGAATATGTTGGAATTGCCAGTCAGACTCTTCGTGATATAGCAGAACTCCGTGGTATCGGAATAACGGAAATTGAAGAGGAAATTGAGAAAAGAAGACTTTTACTCGAGTACTTGGCAGACAACAACATCAGATCAATAGATGAAGTTGGACACTATATAAACAATTACTACAGAGATCCTGATGAGATTCTCGAAAAAATATTATAATTCCACTAAAATGTTTATTGAGCGATATTTAACGGATAACATGTTGTTTGATATGATTAAATTTACTTAAAAGTACTTTTTGGTGATAAAATGGTTTTTGATGGTCTCAAAAAATTCTTTAATAGAATCGGCGGAATAACAGTAGATTCAACTAAGAAGGTAGGGGGAGGAGTATCTGTACCGGTTGATAGATTTAATAAATTATCATCAAAGGCAAGCAATATCACATCCAAAGCAGGCAATATAAGATCCAAAACAGATAAAATGGCTTCTGGATTAAAAATGTCATCATCATCTAAAAGTACTGTTAAAAGAACATCTCCCCGTGCCATAGAAAAGATGCGAATGGATAAGGATGAAATTGAGATATTCAAGGAACTTATTGATAAGAAGTATGATAGGGGAGCAAAACCTGTCCCTGAAAAAACAGCAAAAAAAGAGGCTTTTCAGAAGGCCTCCTTGGAAGAACTTCTAAAAGAAGATGAGAAAAAGGGTCTTGATCCTAAGTTGATCATGGTTATGGGTGGAATATCATTTGTAGTAGTTTTCATGCTGATGATTGTTCTTGGATTTGGAATTATTATAGGTGCAGTATTCGGATTGATTATCCTCCTGATGGCCGGAGGAATTGTATTTTTACCAAATTTACAGCGGGGGTCACGTTCAAACGAAGCATCAAGAGAACTTCCCTTTGCTCTCAGACAGATGGCAACAGAACTTCGTGCAGGAATTGGTATGCATGATAGTATGAGATCAATTGCACTTTCAGGTTATGGTCCTCTTTCCGAGGAATTTGCAAGGGTGCTCGAGGAAATAAAGTATGGGGAAACTACTGAGAAAGCCTTAATGGACATGAGTGAAAGAGTAGATTCTGAAGGACTTACAAGAGCTATTTATCAAATTACAAGAACTCTTTCAAGTGGTGGAGATCTTGCTAAAACCCTTAATGTTATAGCTGAAGATATAGCCTATGAACTTAGGATGAAGCTTAAGGACTATGCACAAAAATTGAATTCCTTCACTATGATTTATATGTTTGTTGCGATATTAGGTCCTGTAATTACCATGATAATGTTGATAGCAGCTTCTACAGTTATGGGTGCTATTTTACCACCAATAGTACTTTTACTATTATATCTGTTCTTGTTCCCGATGATTGTTGGTTTCATGGCATTTATGATAAAAAGGTTAGAACCACAAGTGTAAACATTAACTTATAATATGAATAAAATTTTTATAATTTTATTTGTTATTTTAGTATGAATTATAATTTTATTCTGCTAGCCCCTTTGAATTCTTTAATTTTTATTCCTTCATTTTTTAGTATTTCCACTTTCATTGGTGTTCCTCCCCTGAACCCACCGACTTTACCATCAGATCTGATAACTCGATGGCAGGGTATTATAATTGGAAATGGATTATTACCTATTGCTGTCCCAACGGCTCTATATGCTTTGCTTTCAATGGATTTTGCTATTTGTTTATAGGTTTTTACAGTACCATAAGTAATTTTTGCAACTTCGATTATCACATCTCTTTCAAAGGAGGTTTTAATGGTTGTTTTGGAGGAAGATGAACTGTTTGGATCTAATTCTAATTGATCGAGCTCAATATCTAAATTAACCCCATGATATATCTGGCATATCTTACAGGCAATATCATTGTGTTTGTCTGATAAGCTGTAGTTGGGATGGAATTCTGTAATTTCACCAATAGCATCTTCCAAACTTTTTTGTGGTAGTGCTATCCTAACAATTTTGTTATTTTCTGAGTAACCCACTGCAAAGTATAGGTTTTCATGGTTGTGAGTAGAAATTGTAATATGATTTTTTTTAATATCGTTTATTGAGATCACCATATTTGATTAGTTTTGATTATTAATTAAATTGTACAATAAATTGCAAAGTTCTACAGAAGAACTTTTTAATTAAAATTAATATATTACAAAATGAAAATAATTTATTTAACTATAGTTAAGAACGTAATTTATTAAACTTGTTGAATCTATGCGTCCAATTAATATCTTGTATTTAACCAGCTTAAACCCACTTTTTCCTGGTTTAATCGGACAAGTAGTGTAAAACTTTTGGTACTTCACTATAATTAATCTGTGATCAAGACTTATTTTATCTGGAAACTTTTTACAATCAGATCAATATCTTCATCAAAAAATTCGAAATTATCTGGAGCACTTGCAAACCATAAATAGAAAAGTAAATCCTTCCTTTTAAAAACCACTATCATTATTTTTGTTACGGATACATCATGGGGATTTTCCCCTATGATCATATAAGTATCCATTTTTCTGGCTTTAAATCCTATTTCTGATATAATTTTACTTTTCTGCATCAGAAATACATTCTTCAATATCCTTGCAAACTCTTCAGGATCTATATCCTCAACATTATCCAACCGATTTATTGAGAACAGCATTGAATTGTTGTCGATTCCGCCGGTTATAACTTTTTTTTCGTCTGTTGTTTCAATTATTTCCCAAGCATTTGGGTAGTCAAACGTAAATTCACCATTATCAAAATGTACTATCCATGATCCTTTGCCTTTGGATTTAATTAGGTCTAGAGCTTCTGTTGCTTTGAGTCTTACATATATATTGATCATCAAGAGCTTTAATCAAGGGATCTACTGCTCTTTCATCTCCTATTCTTCCGAGAGCTTCAATAATACGTCCTCTAACATATTTATTTTGAGTTTTATCCCTGCTGTTTAGTGCACGTATTAATGGTTTAATAGCTCTTTCATCCCCAATTTTCCCAAGAACTTCAGCAGCTCTGCCCCTCATATGCCAATCATCACTTTCAAATGCATTTAATAATGGTTTAACAGCGGGCTCTCCAATTTTTCCCAATGCAATCAAAGACTTCCATCTAACATCGCTGTCTTCATCATTCAATGCATTTACTAATGGACCAATAGCCCGTTCATCTCCAATTTTTCCCAAGGCTACCGCAGCATATTTTCTTACATGCCAATCTTTATCGTTTAAAGCTATTATAAGAGGATCAAATGCCCTTTCATCACCTATATCTCCTAATGCATTGGAAGCATTCCTACGTACACTCCAACTTTGATCACTGAGGGAGTCTATGAGGGGTTCAACAGCAGAATGATCTCCAATTTTTCCAAGTGCATCAGCTGCTTTCCATCTCACCTCTTCATCTGTATCTTCGTATAATGTCTGAATTAAGGGTTTAACAGCTCTTTTATCCCCTATAATTCCAAGTGCATCAGCTGCGCTTTCTCTAACAGCAATTAATACCGTATAATCATCTTCCCAACTTTCATATTTAAGGGCATGAATGAGGGGATCTACTGCACTCTCATCACCAACCTTAACTAGTGATCTGGCAGCATTCTTTCTTATAAGATAATCTTCATTTTCAAGAGCATGGATTAACCCTTTAACATCTTTTTTTTCTTCCAGATCATTAATATTTGGTTTGATTTCTTCTTCAAGTGAATCCACAGTATTACACATCCCTAAAATATATCATTATATGATAATATTTGATCTATTGGACCAGTGATATCTTAATTTTTATGGATAAATAATTTAGGATTTCAGAGGATATCGTTCATATAAATTTTTCAATTTTTTTGATATTATGATTCATAATATCTCTGTTAGAATTTTCATCAAGTTTGGATGTTTCCCTACAAATTTTAATACAGATATTTTGGATATTGCTTTTAGGTCTTGTGTTTCTATAAACTCTGCTAATGCATTCATATCTTTATCGTTAAGTTTATCAGCCATATTCCTATATTTAACGGATTTATCTAAGTTTTTCCCTATATTTTCTCTCCATTTACTCTGATAATCTTTTAAAAATTGTGCTGAACTATCTTCTCTTTTCACAGATTCTGCTGCTACTTCACCAGCTGTCCTTGCACAGGATATTGTTGTGTGAATTCCACCACCAGTTATGGGGTCAACCTGCCCAGCAGCGTCTCCAACAACTAAAAATCCATCGGTATATGTTTTTTCAATTGGTCCTGAGACAGGTACTCCACCTATATTCAGTTCTACAGGAGTTGCATCTAATTTGGAGACGTATCTGTTTAGATAGTCAATTGCATTATCGACTGTACCCCTGATTCCCAACCCTACATTTGCCACCCCATCACCTTTAGGGAATATCCATAGATATCCGTTTGGAGCGATTTTGCTTCCAAAGTAAAATTCGAGATACTCTGGGTCGACATCCATACCAACAAGTTCGTACTGTGCACATGAAGCAATATTTTTTGGGTCTCTATATGTTTCAATACCTGCATATCGTGCCATATTAGATTCAACACCATCTGCACCTATCACAACATTGGAATGTATTTCTATGGTTTTCCCCAAGTGTTTTGCAACCACTCCACAGACTTTGTGATCTTTAATAATAAGATCTTTGACATTAGTTTTAAGCATTATATCGGTGCCAGCCTTTGCTGATTCAATTGCAAGTTCTTTATCAAAGATCTTCCTGTCGATAATAAGTCCTTGGGCTATTCCACCTTCATAAGAGATTTTTCTACCATCTGGTGCGTGTATATGTGCTCCTTTGACTCTTGTTCGAACATACCTTTCTGATGGTTCCATTTCAAGGGTTTCAAATGCACTATAAGTTACACCCTCAGCGCACTGTACAGGACTTCCTATTTCCTGTCTTTTCTCAATCATTAGAACGTCGACATCTGACTTTGAAGCGAATAATGAGGCTGTAGATCCTCCTATTCGTCCGCCTACTACTATAATATCGTATTTCAATTTTTTCATATCTTAACCCTCTGGGATCAGTGCTCCGAGCGGACATACAATTGCGCAGTTTCCACATTCTGTGCATCCATTCTTAATAATTAATCCATTTTCTTCGAGTTCAAGAACATTTTCCGGGCATACACAAACACAAGTGCCACAATATCCACAATTTTCGTGTATAATATCCATTTGAATCACCTTTGATAAAAAACAATATAAACAATGGTATTACATGAGATTCCTTATATATCTTACTAAATATCTCAAATCTCTTCTAAGATTTTTTAAGAGTTTTTAATATATTTTAAACTTATAATCGCTGGTTAAATGTATTTCTATAGGGATAAAATACATTTGTCTTTATTTAAAACCAATATTTAATATTTTTTAATATAAAGTTTAGATTTAATCTCTGATTTTATGGTTGGACTGGTATGAAATGATTTACCTCCCATGAAACCGTTAACTTAATATATGATGTAAACTAATTTCGATTGTATGCAGGGGTGCCCGAGCTGGCCAAAGGGGGTGGACTTAAGATCCTCTGGCGTAGGCCTACGTGGGTTCGAATCCCATCCCCTGCACTTTTATATCCAATTTTGTAATCTTTTAGATAGTAAAATTTTAAAAACAGATTAATCTGTTATTTAAATTGCCTCAGTGGCTCAGGGGTAGAGCGATGCCTTGGTAAGGCATAGGCCGGGGGTTCAAATCCCCCCTGAGGCTTATATTTTCATATTTTTTTCAATATTCAAGGGTTGATCATACTGATTACTAAGTTCTTAAAGGTGATTTATTGATTAAAAAGATAATTCAAGTTTCTGATATCCATTTTGGTGAAAAAACATTTTCTAAAGACCTTAAAAATAATTTATTAAAACAGGTTACTAATGAAAATCCAGATCTAATTGTGTTATCAGGAGACCTCACAAGTCAAGGCTACGTTAATGAATACAATGATGCAGCTATTTTTGTGGATGAATTAAAATCCATAACCGACACTCATGTGATTCCAGGTAATCATGATGCAAGAAATGTGGGAATGCTTCACTTTAATAAACTGATAGGTGAACGTAAATTTTTACACATGGATAATGATGGTGGATTTGCAATAATAGGACTTGATTCTTCACAACCAGATTTAAATGATGGCCAGATAGGTATTGACCAGATGGAATGGTTAAAAACAGAGTTGGATAAAATACCAACTGATATGTGTAAAATAGTTACTTTTCACCATCATTTACTACCAATCCCTCAAGCTGGGCGAGAAAGAAATATATTACTAGATTCTGGTGATCTTTTAAGGGTTTTCATAGATTCTGGTGTAGATTTTGTTTTAAACGGCCACAAGCATGTACCCAATGTTTGGATGATAGAAAAAATGGTTACTATAAACTCGGGTACTGCAACAACCCTGAAACTTAGAGGAGACACATATCCTTCATATAATGAGTTAATTATAGATGATTGTGGTATTTTTGTAAACTTGATAAATACTAAAACTGGTTACAAGAAGCAAATGGCTAACTACTCTGTAGCAGTAAATGGAAATGACTATGGAATATGTGCATGCAATAATAATTCGCATTTATAAATCAAAATAATCTCTTTATTACCATTATTTATTTTTCGTCACGATCTCCAACTAAATGATATTTATTATTTATGAATATTTAATTAATATTATTAATTACACAGTAAATTATTTATGAGTATATAATTTATTAATTAAAATTACATATGAAAAGAGTAATAAAATTTTTAATAAAAACAATATTAAGTACAGATTAAAGTTAAGTGAGAAAAAATGTCAAAATCATTGGACGTAATAATGGCAGGAATCATAGCAGGAATAGTAGCATATGCTACTCACATACTCGGTATTAGTGGAACTGTTATAGGATCTGTTGCAGCTGCAATACTCTATCAAGTAATGTCGCATTTGTCTGAAAATCCTCTTAAAGGTATTAAAACACAGAATGTTGAGGCTAGATTAGTTTACATATTCCCACTTATATTGATAGTGGGAATTGAAATATTATTCATTCTAGCTCAACTATATCTAAAGCCCGGTAATATCTTTTATACGCTCGAAAATGCAACTAATTATAATCTATTCCGTTCAATTGGACTGGGACTTATTATAATGGGAATTTACCCTATAATACTATCAGAAAATATTAAAAAGGTTCATGGTTATATAATAATAGTAGTCGGTTTTATAGTACTTCTTGGAGGTTTTGCTGACTTCAAAGCTCCTATAACTGACTTTTACTCGTTCATATTTGCAGAAACAGGAATATGGATATCTCTGATGGTAATAGCTGCCCTAAGCTATGTAATATTTGCTATCACAAATGAATCAATCAATATTATTAATAATAAGAATAAAAGAGATAGTGAGAATTACGAAAAGATCAGTGAAAAAACACCAAGATATGGGGAAAAAATTGATCATTGGTTAGATAAACAGGATAAAAATATAAATAATTCTAAAGTAAATGATGATACTAAAAATGATCATGATATGAGGTAATGGATAAATGAAAAGATCTAACAGCACATTAAAGGCAATATTGGATGTTATACTGCATGATAATCCTTCAACACAGGATGAAATTGCTGAAAAGCTTGGATTAACTAGGAGATATGTTACAAAACTGTTACAACCTCTTGTTAAACGTGGTGTTGTAAGAAGAGCATATATATTAGATTTAAAAAAGTTTGATGAATTCTCAGAGATGTTCGATGAAGAAAAAACTTCGGGGGAATATGCTGGAACTTATCTTATTAAAGATATGCTCAAAAACATGGTGGAACATGTATTCAAACAATTTGACATGTCATTCGAGTCTTTTGTAAATTACAATGATGAAATGGCAAATAAAGCCCTTGAAATGGATTATATTAGTAATAACATGCATGAAAAGATTAGATCTTCTGTTGATACGGTTATATCGATAAATCCATACTCTGAATTCAGTAAAACTATGGTGTTTAGCGAAGTTGCATATGATCTAGAACGTATAGCCGACCATACATGCCTTATTGCAAACTTTGTTCTAAATGGTTGTCATCAAGTTGATCCTGAGATGCTTGAAGTAATCAATTCCATGTATACAACATCTAGAAAAATGGTAAAATATTCTATGCAAGGATTTTTAAATGAAGAGATTGATCTCAAGGACAAAGTCATGGATTACGAAGAAAAGATCCATAAGCTTCAGAAGAAGGCACTTAATAAAATTGCAATTCATATGGCTGAAGATGAAGTTATGGATAAAGATCGTTCTACCTACTATCTGACCTTATCTCGAGTTATAAAATCATTTGAAAGGATAGCAGATATATCCGTGGAAATCATTGATGCTGCAGGTGAGTTTTACAGAAATATCCCCAGATCAACCACACCCGAACATTTCCGAAGATTATCATCGGATTGATAGTGTTACAAACTCTCTTGAATTTTTTTATTTTTCAATCAAGGATTTCCGATTCATGAATATTCAAATTAGTAAAAAAAACAAATGAGTATTATCTAAAAAAATTAAAAAGCAATTTAAATCGGTGTGTAATATGTCCTTTTCAATTCCCGAAGTTTGGATTCGCGATCTTCAATATCATCAGTCATTTTACAACAATCTATTGCTTTTCCATTTTTGCAGAAATAAGCTGGTGCTTCTCTAACCTCTAAATCATATTCCTTCCATACATCGCATTTTATACACTGACATTCTTCATGGTAATTAAGATCTTTGCAGTTTGTTTTACCATGTGTACAGTAAACTTTTGGTATTTTTTCTTGATCTAATATGAATCCACTATCTATATCCACTGAATGTCCTACTTCTTCGATTAGCTTCATCTGATCATTTACACAAGAGCTATTTGATTGTACAAGGCAGTCAGAACATAAACATTTTTCCATATTTTCCAGGTTAAAATCTATTTTTAACATGATTGTTTATTTCTAATTTGAAATTATTATAATTTTAGGATATACTCCAAGTCTTTTTATTTCCTAAAAAAATTTAGGTCTTTATCTTAAAATATAAGAATTCAGTTGGAATAATTGATTTATTTATTCTTTTTTTGATTCAAATAAACTTACAGAACTTTTTAAACCGTCTTTGCTTGATTCTATAATATCAATTGCTGATTGTAATTCTTCATCTTTCATTTTTTGATCAACTCTTAAACGATGGATTATGAATCCTATAATAGAAAGTATTGCCATGTAAATCAATGCATAGAATATTAAAGTTAATGTGTATTGATATATTGATAAATTATCTAATGAAACAGCTGATAAGATTAAAATTGCTAAAAATGCAAAGATAAAACAGCTGGCTATGATTAACAATAACTTTTGGTCGTCACTCCTATCCTTAAATGATGAATAAGCAGCAATCGATAGGGATGATCCTGCTAAACTAAGTACCAGGAATTCAGGTATTAAAGCATTAATATCCATTTTAGCACCATTTCATTTTAATAACACTCTTGGTTTAATACATCTTCTTTAGTTAGTGGTCTGGTGTATTTCAGCATTTGATTAAAATTCTGATCATAAATATCTATTAATCCTGGTTGGGCTTTCACAACACCTACAGATCCACGGCTTTCATCGTGTCTGTGGGGCTTTTCAATGTATAAATGACTATCATTAAAGATCATGAAATGTTTTGTGGGTCTTTTTGGTAGAATTAAATATTCAACATTGTCATATTTATCAAGGAGAGTGTAAATTTCCATTTTATCCTCACAAAATACCTTAGGGCCACCAATAATTGTTATCGAATCAAATTCATGGTTTGCAGCGTGTTTAATTATTTCCTGCGTACCTTCGCTAAATTCTCCAACAATCACCTTGAGTTTTAATTCACCAATGTTATTTTCTTTATTTCTAAGATTTTGCAATTCTTCTAAGAGATTAAATCTCCAAACCTTTCTTTTATATCTATCAGTACTGTGAAATAGAATTATTTCCTTCCCATATTTCTCATTATATTGGGGATTGTGCCTATAAATTAATTTAATTAGGATGATAACAATTAATGTTGATAAACTGAGTAAGATTGTTATTAAAATGAAATCAAATTGCATGATATCTCCATGGGATAATTTTTTTTGATAATGAAAATTCTAAGATTTCGTAATACACAATAACTTTCCTGTAATATCTAATATACTATTTGTGTTCTTTTTTACACTTGAAGTGTATGTCTCAACATATATAATTAACTCCAAAATAATTAGAAATGGAAACTCAGATTTATAATTAGTCTTTATTTTATCTATCTTTAGAAACTGAATTGATATGGTAATATAGAATATGTTAATTTATTAGGTTCAATTTTGGTTATAGAAGTTTTCCACGGGCTCTGTACAGGTTTGAACATTCCCTCTAGAACTTTTTCAGTTATCATGTTTGCATCTGTTATGGTATTGATATATTTAAATTTTTGCTTTTAGTTCAGTTAATGCCACAAAATGTGTAAATTCCTATTAAAATTACCAAAAGGTATGCTTAGTACACAAAAAGTGTTTGTTAATGCACAAATGGGAATCTTTAAATATATGTATAATTGTACTAGTAGTGAGGTGGATTTAGATGAACACAAAGTATATAATAGGAATAATCGTAGTATTAATAATAATAGTGGGGGCCTACATGGTTTTTGCTGGTTCAAACAGCAACAAAATTACAATTGTAGGTTCAACCTCAGTACAACCTGTTGCACAGAGTCTTGCAACAGCTTACATGAAAGAACACCCAAATGTAAAGATTGAAGTTCAAGGTGGGGGAACCGCTGTAGGTCTTAAGAGTGTCAGTGATGGAACCGCAAATATAGGAACTGCTTCTGAATCGCTTGCATCAAACCAAACAACGGGATTGAATTCGTACGCTCTTGGACAAGATGGTATTGTTGCGATTGTAAACAACAATAATACAGTTAAAGGAATTACCTCAGCTCAACTTAAAGGTATATTTACAGGTAACACAACAAACTGGAGTCAGGTTGGAGGATCCAACGGTAAAATAGATGTAATTGTAAGGGAAGTAGGATCCGGTACCAGAGTTGCATTCCAATCATTAGTGTTAGATAACAGTTCATATGTTGGATCTGCAATAGTACAAACCTCAACAGGTGCAGTACAACAAGCAGTAAGTCAAGATCCAAATGCAATAGGTTTCATATCCTTTGCTAGCTTAAATAACAAAACAACAGCATTAACATTTAATGGTGTTACATGTTCAGCTGCAACAGTTGCTAATGGAAGCTACACAATTCAGAGACCATTCACCTTCTTAACTAAAGGACCAGCCAAAGGCGCAACATTAGAGTTCATCAACTGGGTTATGGGACCTGAAGGACAAGCAATACTCAACAACAACAGTATAGTAAGACCAACATCATAATTGGAAACAAGTATAGAAATGTTAAATTGAGTGGTTTTTAAAAACCACTAAAATCATCTTTTTTNNATGTTAATCAAAGTTTCAATAATTAATCTTCTAAAAATATTTTATAACAGTGCTGTATGAATCATTAAATTCCATTTAAACGTGGAAATACATCTCCTCTTAATATTGGTAAGTTAAGAAATAAATCAATGGTTATGATATGAAATAGGAATGTTTTAATAATAAAAAAGATTAAATCCAATAACTATTCTATGGATTTCATAATCTCGATTTAATCTCATTACAAACAAAAAAAAATTAGTGAATATATTTAAATGTTGCCCAAAAAATTCATTGACTTTAATATCAATCAAGATTACATATAAATTTTAGAGGTGTCATATGACTGAGAAAAAAGAGGATAAATTCGTACAGTGGATACTTTTTGCAACGGGAATATCCTCTATATTGATAATTATTCTTATTATAGTATTTATTTTTAGTGAAGGACTTCCTGCTATGTTATCAGTTGGATTATTCAACTTTTTATTTGGAATGGTTTGGAACCCAGATAATGGAATATTTGGAGTATTCCCAATGATAATTGGGACACTTCTAACAACATTTATAGCCCTTTTATTGGCTGTACCTTTATCATTATGTTGTTCTATATTCCTAGCAGAAATTGCACCCCCCAATATGAGAAAATTATTAAAACCAACCATACAAGGACTAGCTGGAATCCCCTCTGTAATATATGGATTTTTTGGTCTAGTCATTATAGTGCCATTTATGAGAATACATTTTGGTGGTTCTGGTTTCAGTGTACTTTCAGCTTCACTGATTCTAACAGTTATGATTCTTCCTACAATAATAAGTATTTCTGAGGATGCTTTGAGATCTGTACCTTATGAATACAACGAGGCATCTCTTGCTCTGGGAGCAACACAATGGCAGACTATTAAAAATGTAATATTTCCTGCAGCTCTTTCGGGCATTATAACTGCCATAATCCTTGGGATGGGCAGGGCTATTGGGGAAACAATGGCTGTAATCATGGTAGCAGGAAATGTTGTTCAAATTCCAGGATCTATATTTGAACCTGTGAGAACATTAACTTCTAACATAGCTCTTGAAATGGGATATGCTACTGGAATTCATTACAGTGCTCTTTTTGCTACTGGAATAATTCTGTTAGCTGTAATAATTGTTTTGCTACTTATTGCGAACTACATCAACTATAAGAAGAGAGTTACTATTGGAGGAGGGTATCTATGATTCATTGGACTGAACCAAAAATCATTGATAAAGGAATTATTTTTATAGGGGGGTATGGCTATTGAATAGGATAATATCTCCTAAGAATTCTCAAAAAATAATGAAGACAATTTTTTGGGGTTCTGGAATCTTTACAATGTTTCTTTTAATCCTTGTAATAGGATATATACTGGTAAATGGATTACCAGTTGTTAATTTGAACTTCATATTCGGTGATCCCATTGACAATGGTGCATCGGGTGGAATATTCCCTTTTATTATATCCACATTCTATGTGACATTTGTTGCATTAGTTGTTGCAACACCTTTAGGAGTTGGTGGGGCTGTATATCTAGCAGAATATGCCGGTGAAAATAAACTGGTAAAGGCTATACGTTTCGGATCAGAGATACTTGCATCGATTCCATCAATTGTGTTCGGTCTGTTTGGATTTGCATTTTTCGTAGTTTATTTAAATTTCGGTTTCTCTGTATTATCCGGTGGACTTACACTTGCTTTAATGGCAATGCCTACAATTTTAAGAACTGCGGAGGTCTCCATTGAATCTGTACCTAAATCCTATAGCGAGGGGAGTATGGCATTGGGAGCCAGTAAATGGCAAACCATTTATCAAGTTATTTTACCTGCTGCAGTTCCGGGAATAATTACAGGTGTAATACTGGGAATGGCAAGGGCTGTTGAAGAAACAGCAGCTATTTTATACACTGTAGGTGCTGCACTTCAAGCTCCTGTATCAATATTTGATCCTGCAAGGCCATTACCTTTACATTTGTACACATTGGCCACTGAAGGGATATCTATGCCAAATGCCTATGGAACCGCAGCTGTGCTGGTGATCCTTATATTGATAATTACTATAGTAACGAATACACTTGTTGATAGATATACTAAAAAGATGATGGGGCGATAGAATGCCGTACAGATTAGAAGTTGAAAATTTAAATGTTTACTTTGGTGAATCACATATCTTGAACGACATAAATATTAATATAAATAACAACATGGTAACATCCCTTATAGGACCTTCAGGTTGTGGAAAATCAACATTCATACGTACTATAAACAGAATGAATGATACAATTCCTACATTTAAGAAGGATGGTACTGTACTGCTTGATGGTAAGGATATATATGATCCTAAAGTTGATGTAGTTGATCTACGTAAAAGAGTTGGAATGGTTTTCCAGAAGCCTAATCCATTTCCTAAATCCATATTTGACAATGTGGCTTATGGACTGAGAATACATGGCCTAAATGACAAGGATATAATTGCAAATAAGGTTGAGGAAAGCCTTAAAGCAGCTGCTTTATGGGATGAAGTTAAGGACAAACTTGAAATGTCTGCAATGGGGCTTTCAGGAGGACAGCAGCAGCGTCTGTGTATTGCAAGAACAATAGCAGTTGAACCTGAAGTTATATTGATGGATGAACCTTGTTCGGCACTTGATCCAATATCAACAACTAAAATAGAGGATTTAATACACAAACTCAAAAATGATTATACAATTATTATAGTAACTCACAATATGCAGCAGGCTACAAGGGTATCCAAGTACACTGCATTTTTCCTTCATGGAGAAATAGTTGAAAGTGGCCTTACAGATAAATTGTTCATGGATCCTACAGATAAACGTACAGAAGATTATATTACTGGCAGATTTGGATAATCAGAATGAATTAAGATTAATGACAAATTAAAATATAAATAAAGTTTCTAAGTGGTGGATGATAAAATGGAAAGAAAATATCCGAGAGTAAGATTCCAGAGAAGGTTGAACTACCTTAGAGAAGATGTTGAAGAGATGGGGCAGACAAGTTTATCTGCATACAAAAAAGCTTTGGAAGCATTCATAAATTATGATGCTGAACTGGTGGATGAAGTTAATAAAGCCGATGAAAAACTCCATGAAATGGGTGATGAAATTGAACAGAAGGGTATGAGTGTGATAGCATCCGAACAACCAGTTGCAAAGGATTTAAGATTTATTGAAACTTGTATTAAGGTCTCAAGCCACCTTAAAAGGATGGGAAGTTTGGCTTCAAACATTGCAGACATTGCAAGACACTTAAAAGACAAGAATATCCCTGAAAAACCAATGGATGATATAACTCATATGGGGGATATTGTGGATGGTATGGTAAGTAATAGTTTATCAGCCTTTTTAAACGAAGACATGAACCTCGTGAGGGAACTTAAAAAGGATGATGACAAAGTAGACGATCTATTTGATCTTGCGCTTAAGGATATATCCACTAGTATGTTCCAAGAGAAGGATTCAATATCGTTCCTTATATATTTGCTATTTGTTGCTAGGTTCCTTGAGAGAATTGCTGACAGAGCAGAAAATATCGGTGACAGAACCATTTACATGATTACATGTGAGAAACTCGGTGTTGCTGGACGATTAGATGAACTAATAGGTGATAATAAGAAAAAATAGGATTTATTATTTCCTTTATTTTCCATTATTTTTTTTATATAAATTATGTATTTTAATAATCTCAATTTTAGAATATTAATGTATTTTTTTAAAACAGAATAATTCCATTCAGTATTTATTTTTAAATAAAATGTTTTGGTAATTAATATTAAAAACGGATTATTCGTCCCTTAAAACTGCACTGGCATGCCTTGCTGCCCAACATTGTATACATACTCCAATTGGCAATCCTGCAGTATGGGTATCTGCAAGTTCAACCTTAACATCTAATGCTGTTGTTTTTCCACCCAATCCCATAGGGCCGATTCCTGTTGAATTTACTCGTTCAAGTATATCATCTTCAAGTTCTGCTAAACGTTTATCAGAATTTTTTGAATTAACATCTCTTAAAAGGGCCTTTTTAGCAAGTTTAAGGGCATAATCGGAAGATCCTCCAATTCCTACACCTATCCTGGTTGGTGGGCATGGTTTTCCCCCGGCGGCAAGAACTGTTTCTAACACGAAATTTTTAACTCCCTCGATCCCTTCACCAGGTAATGCCATTTTTAATGCGTTATTATTCTCTGAACCAAATCCCTTAGGAAAGATGGTTAATTCAAGATAGTCTCCTTCAATAACTTCAACATCAACCAGTGGAATTCTTTTACCGGTATTTGTACCGGTATTTTCACGAGTAAATGGATCGACTACATTAGGTCTTAAAGGAACGGTGATGGTAGCTTTTTCAACCCCATTTCGTATTCCTTGGTAAAGGTTTTCAACCTCCACAACTCCAAGTTTTACGAATACTATTGGTAAACCTGTGTCTTGGCACATTGGTATGCCATTTTTGTGAGCTGCATCAATATTATCAATTATGGCTCTAAGATTCAGCTTAGCAGTTTCATCATTTTCATTAGCATAGGCATCCTTAAGTGCATTCTTAACATCGTTAGGTAATTCAATTACCGAATCTTTGTAAAGATTGCAAATTGCATTTTCAACCTGTTTTTGTGTAATCATATAATCAGCCTCTTGATCTCAATTTATAGAACTTTTTTGTTACTTTATAACAATTTCAATGGAACAGTACTTTAAAGAAAATATCGGGTTTTAGTCTTTTCTTATAAATAGGTTTTTGTTATTTAAAGTATTTTTTAAAAAGAAATAGTAAAAATATAAACTTTGCTTTTAGTGTTATCTTCTACACTTGAAGTGTATGTCTTATAATAATAAATTATTAAAAAATATTATTTTATAAAATTATATAAATTAAATAGATCTCAAAAATAGAAAAATAATAAAAATAGAGTATGAAAAGAATTCCTAATCTTTCATTAACATTTTAACCCTTCTGAGCTCTTCTGCAATTTTATCACGTTTATGTTCTAAAATATTTTCAGAGTCCATTTTAAGAGCCTCTGTAGGACATGTAGCAACGCATCTAGGAACATCCTGGTCTATACACAGGTTGCATTTTTTAGCAATTCCTGCTTCATCCATGTGTATGGCACCAATTGGACATGAATCTCTACAAAGTCCACAGCCTATGCAGTCATCCTCCATAATTACAATGGCACCATCAATTTCAACAATGGCATCTTCGGGACAAACAGTTAAACATGGGGCTCTATCCTTTGCACAGTGAAGGCAATATACTGGAACCCCATTAATAACTCTAATGGCATTTTGCGGACACTCACGCTCACATCTTGAACACTCATCACAGAGTTCTGGTCTTGAAATTAGTTCCTTCATTTCAGACCTCCTTATGGAGAACCTTTTTGGTTCTTGAGTTTGCTGTTAAAATACCAATCATATTTGTACTTTTTCTTTTCTTTTTACCCAGACCACTTAATTTATCTAGGTGTTGTTTCTGCTTTTCATGTTTCATCTGTTCCGTGTCAACCTTGGCAATAGCCCTTTTGGAACAAGCTATTACACATGCTGGTGTGTCTTTGTCTGGGCACTGGTGACATTTATGTGCTTTCCTTTCATTAACTGTAATTGAACCGAATGGGCAGACCATCATACATAATCCACAGCCTATACATTTATCAGTTATGTCCATTTCTATTGCTTCTGTGGGACATACCATCCTGCAAGGTGCATTTTCACACTGCTGGCAGATTATTGGATAAAATGATCCTCCAATCTCCCTAACAGAGATTCTTGATGTTCCGTAGAGTTTCTTGCAGGCTTCTTCACAGTCATGGCAGCCATCACAGAGATCAGGTTGAATCAGTATCTTATCCAAGTCACCGCCCCCTTATACCTTAAGCTCAATGCAGACGGCATCTACATGGCTTTGAATCCTTTCTTTCTCAAGATCAGTTAGATGTTTAAATCTTTTCTGTGCATTCAAATACTCTTTCACAGCTCTTCTCTGAAGTGGTCTGTAGGTAACTTTGAATTCACCTTCCTCTATCTCGTAGAGTATCCACGATCCTGTTTCAACTGCAAGTCTTCCAAGTTCTATGGTCTTTTCTGGACTGTATCCCCATCCTGTAGTGCATGGCTGCTGCAAATGAATGTAGGCAGGACCTTCAATTTCAGATGCCTTTTTAACTTTCTTCATGAAGTCTTCAGGGTATGATATTGAAGCTGTTGCAATGTATGGAATGCCGTGGGCTGCCATTATCATTGGCATGTTCTTTTTAGGTCTGTCTTCACCGAAACTTTCTTTACCATGTGGTGAAGTTGTAGTAGATGCACCATAAGGAGTTGATCCACTTCTCTGTATACCTGTATTCATGTATGCTTCGTTATCGTAACATATATAAATTAAGTTATGTCCTCTTTCCATAGCTCCTGAGAGAGCTTGAAGTCCAATATCTGCAGTTCCTCCATCCCCTCCAAATACAACAACTGTTGTATCGGTTTTTCCCAGTGATTTCAGTGCAGATTCAACACCAGATGCAACTGCTGCAGCATTTTCGAATGCTACATGCATCCATGGAATTTCCCAGGAAGTTTCAGGATAAGGAGTTGTTATAACCTCTAAACATCCTGTTGCAGATATTGCAACCGTGTTTTCACCGAGCATTTTCAATGCTAATCTAACACCTATAGTGGCACCGCATCCTGCGCATGCCCTGTGTCCTGGTGCAAGAAATTCTTTTTCGGGTATCTCCATTTAAACCTCCTCCTTATTTAGTCCTATCCATTGTGTAGTTTTGGTCGTGTTTTTTGTCTTTTCTATTATCTCATTTATATGGGTTGGTTTGATATCTCTTCCACCTAGCCCTACTATGAATCCGTTAGCTTTAACATCCATCTTGGCATTGATTTCGTTGTGTAATACTCCGCCTACACTAAATGAAATATTTTTATCCAGAACTCCAATATTTGAAGCACCTTTAATTGCATCATATATTTCCTCGGTTGGGAATGGTCTGAAAACCCTTACACGTACTAGTCCTACCTTCTCACCATTATCTCTGTGTTCGTCCACAACATCTTTAATTGTACTGCATATGGATCCCATGGCAACGATTATGGTATCTGCATCATCGGATCTGTATTTCTCAATAAAATCATACTTTCTTCCGAATATTTCTGCAAATTCAGAATTTGCCTTTGTTATTACATCTTTAGCTCCTTCTAATGCAAGTTCCATATCATGACGGGCTTCCATGTAGTAGTTTGGATCTGTGAAAGTACCAATTGACATAGGCCTTTTAGGATCTAGATAGGCATGATCTGGTTTGTAAGGTGGTAAAAATTTATCTACATCTCCTTTTCCAGGTACATCAACTGGATCAACTGTGTGTGTGAGTATGAAACCATCAATACATACCATACTTGGAAGTAAAACTGAATGATCCTCTGAAACCCTGTAAGCTATTAAGATGGAATCTAATGCTTCTTGACCATTTTCAGCGTATATCTGCATCCAACCAGAATCTCTTTCAGATATTGAGTCTTGTTGATCATTCCAAATGCTTAATGGGGCTGATAATGCTCTGTTAGCATCTGCCATGACTATTGGTGCTCTTAAACCTGCTGCTGCAAAGATTATTTCGTGCATCAATGCCAGTCCCTGGGATGAAGTTGCTGTAAACACCCTAACACCAGTACCTGATGCACCTAAAGCAGCACTTATTGCACTGTGTTCAGACTCTACTCGTATGTACTCCGCAGACATGTCTCCATCAGCAACGAATTTTGCCAGATGTTCTGATATGGTTGTTTGTGGTGTTATGGGGTAAACTGGAATAACGTTAGGATTTGCAAGTTTAACTGCTTCTGCAATTGCTTGGTTTGCAGACATTACTTTAAGAACCATTTTACTCCCTCTCCATTTTTATTGCCTTTACAGGGCATTCTTCGGCACATATGCCGCACCCTTTACAGTAATCGTAGTCAATATCGTAATCTTTATTAATACACCCTTCAGGACAGAACATAATACAGTTTTCACATTCTATGCACTTTTCCTTATCAAGGATGGGTTTAAATGTTCTCCAGCTACCTGTTTTATTTTTACGGGTACTTCCCGGTTCTTTAACAGCTGCTCCTATTGATACCATGAAATCACCTTTACATTATTTATTAATTTAATTTATCCCTTTTTTGCAGCTTCGTATGCAAGTCTAGCAGCTTTAGCATTTTTTTCGCCAACTTCTCCGCTAAATGTTTCTTTTATAATTTTTATTATGGCATCGATAGATACTGCTTCGGTAACACTTGCAAATGCTCCTAAAAGGATAGTGTTAACTATTGGAACTCCTAAAATATCCAATGCTATTCCAGTTGCGTCAACTTTATGGATCTCTGCTCCTGCAGTTGTTTCCACACCATTAGATGTGTTTATTATTACCTTTCCTCCTTCTTTAAGCCCTGAAAATACATCCACGACTTCTAGAAGGCCATCATCCAGAACCACAACGTAATCTGGTTTGTAAACTTGATATCTTCTTCTAATAGGTTGGTCATCTATTCTTGTAAACGCCATTACAGGGGCGCCTCTTCGTTCAACACCGAAAAATGGGAACGCCTGACAATATTTACCATCCTCAAAGGCGGCTTTTGCCAGTATCTCCGCGGCTGTAACTGCCCCCTGTCCTCCGCGTCCGTGAAAGCGAACTTCAATCATCTTTTACCTCCATCCCTCATAGTTAATCATTATAAATTATAATATATATACGTGTTGGTAACGATCTTATAGTAAATGATCCTAGTATACTCTATTAAAAGAGGCATGTTATGAAGATTTTAATAATCACAGCAAAACTTGCAAGTAACCTTGTAAAAAGGGAATCAACCAAATCAAACCATGATATTAGAGTCCATGTAGTTAATACGCCTATAGCTGCATTTTTAACCCCTAAGAAGATAGTTGGTGAACTTGAAAAACATGATATAAATGGTGTTTATGATGGGAGATCTTCCAATAAATCTGATGATCTTCACAATAAATTTGATTTGAAATCATATGATATAATATTAACTCCTGGTCTGATCAGGAAAGATGTGAGTTATGTAACCGATAAAACAAGTATACAAACTTACAAAGGACCTACAGACGCAGCTGATCTTGCAATTGTACTTGAAATGATTGATAAATTGGATATGTCTTCTACTGTACCTGCTGATAAGTTGATAGAGAAAGAATTACGTAAACGCGCCCTTTTATTCATTGAAAACTTTGAACAGAACGAGAATAATAAATTAAAGCTACTTAAAAAACCTGAAAATATACTAGTTGGAAACTTACCTGTAGGACAGGATTTTCCAATGCGGGTTCTAGCTGAAATTGCCAACGCCCCATTATTAACAGATTTAGAACTTTTAACCAGGGCCCAGTATTTTGTAAAATCTGGGGCGGACATGATTGATATAGGTATGGTTGCAGGCGAGACCCTTGATGAACGTATCCCAAACATGGTAAAACTACTTAAGAATCACTTGGATGTAGCCGTTAGTATAGACAGTTTAAACCCTGTTGAAATTAAATCTGCTGTAGAATCAGGTGTTGATATTGTGTTAAGTCTTGATCATGGTAACTGGGAAGAAGTTATCCCACACCTTGAGGATAAAAATATTCCTGCAGTGATACTTCCAACAGATTTCAGCAAAAATTGGGTGCCTGAAACAGTTGACGATAGGGTCAAATCCATTGAAGAACTAAGGCAGAAGTGTAATAAAATTGATGTTCTAGCAGATCTTATACTANNTTTGGTGTGGGCAACGTTACAGAACTACTAGATTCAGACTCAATAGGAGTAAATGCACTTCTAGGAGGTATTGCAATGGAACTTGGAGCAAGTGTGCTTTTCACTCCTGAAGAAAGTGGTAAAACAATAGGTAGTGTCAGAGAACTTTCAATAACTTCGGATATGATGTTTTTAGCCAAAAATAGGGGTTCTATTCCAAAGGATCTAGGTATAAATATGGTTCTGTTTAAGGATAAGCGAAAATCCGAGCATATTAATGAAGATATCAATGTTCCTGTGGTAAATGCTGAAGAAAATTATAAATTTAAGCACGATCCTGCTGGAAGCTTCAGGATCATGGTAGAACATGGTAAAATAAAGGCTGTTCATTATCATAAAATGGAGCCTCAAATTGCAGTAATGGGAAAAACTGCTAAGGCAGTTTATGATGAAATACTTAAAAGAGGTCTAATCTCTAGAATGGAACATGCAACTTATCTTGGTTCAGAATTAGAGCGAGCTGAAATTGCATCTAAAGTTGGTAAAACTTATGTGCAAGATTTTCCACTTTTCAAGAAGATATATTAATATAATTAAATATTTAAAAAAATCATTAATCAATTCGATATCCTATTGGAGTACACAATATGAATTCGTGTGACAAGTGTGGTAATCCCAACATTATAATTAAAAAAAAACAGTCCGGTCAGAAGTTATGCAAGGACTGCTTCATAAAATCAACCCAGAATAAAGTTTTAAAAGATATACATAAATATGGTCTATTAGAAAAGGGTGATAAAGTACTTTTAGGTCTTTCAGGTGGTAAAGATAGTGTAATGCTTTTAGATATTCTTAACTCTCTAAAAAAAAGGAATATAATAGATCTAATTGCAGTAACCATTGATGAGGGGATATGTGGTTATAGAGAAGAAGGCATTGAAATTGCAGCTAGAAATGCTAAAAAACTCGGTGTTGAACATAGAGTTGTAGCCTTCAAGGAATACTTTGGCATGACACTTGATGATATAATATCAAAAAATAATGTCAAGGAAGGCAGGAGAAATGCATGCACATACTGCGGTGTTTTTAGACGTTGGATATTTAACAGGGTTGCAAGAGATGAAGGGGCAACCAAGATAGCTACAGGGCATAATCTTGACGATGAAACACAATCTATTGTAATGAATTATCTTGAAGGTAATATACAGAATTTAACGCGTATTGGAGTTAAATCTGAAACCAGAAGTAACAAATTTACAGTAAAAATTAAACCCCTAAGAGAAATACCTGAAAAAGAAATTGCACTCTATGTGGTGGCCAGAGAACTTGATGTGCACTTTGCTGGCTGTCCTTATGCAAGTGAATCATTCAGGGCAGAGGTTGGTAGTTTTATAAAAGAAATGTCAAAAGAGCATCCAACCATAATGTACTCCACTTTAAGGGGTTTTGATAAGATGAAACCCGTGTTAAAGAAGGAATTTTCCCAAGAATCGATTGTTGGTGTTTGTGAAAATTGTGGAGAACCAACTGGAGCTAGACTGTGTAAGGCATGCACTTTTTTTAAGGATTGGGAAACTGATTAATATTAAAATGGTTCATCACATAAAATTTGAATGGTGAAACCCATTTGAATATATAATATTATTAAGAATTTTCTTCGGAAGATTATTTTAGAAGAAGGTTTAAACCAATGCCTAGGAATACAATTTTATTAAAAATTTTATAATTTAGATTCAGGAGAAAATTAATGAAAATAAAACTTATAATCGGGGAAAAAGAAGAATTAATTGAAATTTCAGAGAATAAAACAGTAAAAAATCTCCTCGATATTGTAGATATAGCATCAGAAACAGTTGTTGTTAAAAAAAATGATTGTATAGTGAT
This sequence comes from Methanobacterium sp., assembly GCA_003151535.1. GTDB lineage: Archaea > Methanobacteriota > Methanobacteria > Methanobacteriales > Methanobacteriaceae > Methanobacterium_B. The sequence continues at coordinate 14,349 of PLXT01000106.1, read as the reverse complement.
TGATGAAGAACTAGTGGAAGATGGAGATTTAATAGAAATCATCCAAGTAATTTACGGCGGATGATAAAGATTAAATAAGTTAATTTCATTATTCATTGTAAAATTTTTTTTATGGAGATGTAAAATGAGAGACTACGATCTTATCCGGGAACACATCTCAAAATACTTTGATGTAGGTGGATTTCAAACAACTCCAGAAGGCTCTTTTTTTGTTGTTAATAATTACAATTATGATAAATTTTCGAATTTAATCAAAGATCTGGATGTTCTGGGTTACATACCATTTATGGGAAGGTACGCTGGAACTTACAGGATAGGTATTGCTGAGAGACCAGAGATTAAAGAATCCCGCATTCATCTAAATGTAATTCTTTTCATTGCAACAGTAGCTACAACCATCTTTGCAGGTTATACATTTGCTGGTCACAATTTATTTGATGGCATAGCCTTTGCAATTGCCCTGTTGGGTATACTTGGAATTCACGAGACAGCCCACTACTACGCTGCCAGAAAACATGAAGTTAAATCAACCCTACCATATTTTATCCCAGCCCCAACATTAATAGGAACATTTGGGGCTGTTATTAACGTTAAATCACCTATTCCTGATAAGAATGCCTTGTTTGATCTAGGGTTCAGCGGACCAATAGCGGGGATTATAGTGGCGATTCCAGTACTAATAATTGGGATACACCTATCAACAATAGTGCCAATAACATCTCAGACCATACATTTGTCAAATCCGCCCATTATAAGCATATTAATGTACTTAATTTTGCCCCCTATACCAGCAGGATATGCACTACAAATTCATCCACTTGTGTTTGCTGGGTGGGTTGGAATAATAGTAACACTACTTAACCTCATGCCGGTTGCATTTTTAGATGGTGGACATATTGTTAGATCATTGTTTACCGAAAAAATTCATAGAATAATATCTATAATTGGAGTACTCGTAACCTTAATCCTTGGATGGATTCCAATGGCAGTGCTCATGATGTTAATATTAGTTCTTAACAAAAGACACCCAGGTGCACTTGACAATGTTTCAACGTTAACATTGTGGCGGAAAGGAATGGCAGTTGTTATGCTTATAATTTTCATTCTATGTCTATCACAGGCTCCAGCATTTTTATGACCCTCTAAATTTGGAATAAATATGTTTCAAAATAAAAGTAAGAGATTAAATTTTCTATTAATTGTTAATAATTAAAACTAATGGTGATAATATGAAAGTTCATTATGAATGTGCT
>PLXT01000106.1:0-13070 GCA_003151535.1 Methanobacterium sp. | reverse complement strand
GAAATATCGAATGATATAGCATTAGATTTTCTCCCACAAGTTGAAAAGATTCTTGGACAAAAGAATAAACTTGAAAACTATGTCAAAGTAGCAATAGCAGGTAATGTCATAGATTTTGGAGCTCTTGGACTAGAAATGGATATGGAAGCACTAATAATCAAAACAATGAAAAAAGATCCTACCATTGATAATACAAAGGAGCTTGAAAACGAACTGAAACTATCGAAAACAGTTCTTTACCTTGCAGATAACATTGGAGAAATAGTGTTTGACAAGATCCTTATCGAAAAGATCAAAGAGTACGATGTTGATGTGACGGTCGCATTGAAAGAGAAACCAATTCTAAACGATGCATGTATCGAAGATGGCCTAAAAATAGGTTTAGACAAAGTTGCTAAACTCACTTCAACTGGCACAGATTCAATTGGGATAATAGAAGCTGATGTATCTCAAGAATTTATGGATTTATTCAATAAATCCGATATGATCATTGCAAAGGGATTAGGCAACTATGAAGGGTTGGGAGAAATGAATCTTAAGGATAAACCAGTATACTGTCTGTTAAATGCCAAATGTAAGCCTGTAGCAAGGGATATTGGAGTAAATTTAGGGGATAACATTGTTTTAAAGTTGAATCCTTAAATTTTTTATAATAATATTCCTATTAATCATTCCCATAACAACTTTCCTAAATTTTGAATTCAGACTCTTTTAATAGAGTATTAGTGAAAAAAGTAATTAAAATCACAGATATGGATTTTGTCGGTTTTTTTACACCAAATAATTCAGTTTGTTTAGGACGATTTCTTAGAATATTAATCTCATTTTATTTATTTTAAATAAGAGGTAGTAATTAATATTGAGTAAAAGATCAATAATTAAATTAATTTTTAAATGTTAGAGGGTGTTTTATGAAGGTTGGTTTTATAGGATTTGGCGAAGTTGCATCAACATTATCTGTAGGGCTCATGGAAAATGGTGCAGAGGTTTATACTTGCATAGATGGTAGAAGTACGAGAACAAGGAATAATATCTTGCAAACAGGGGTTGAAACGTATCCAACTTACAAGGAACTTGCAGAAAATTCTGATATACTGATATCCTCTGTTGTTCCTTCAAAGGCAATTGAAGTAGCAGAGATGGTAGGAAAATATTCTAAGGGTATTTATGTTGATATTAACAATGTTTCTCCCAAGACAGTTGTGGATACATTGGATAAGATCGAAAATGGCAAAACAGTTGATGCAGCAATTATTGGATCTGTATTTAAGAACGGAGTAAATGTGAATGTGATAGCTTCAGGATCTTTTGCTAATGAATTTGCTGATTTAAAAAACTATGGTATGAATATAACGGTTGTAGGGAGTGTAAATGGTCAAGCTTCTGGAATAAAACTTTTAAGAAGCTCCTACACTAAAGGAGTTTCTGCCTTACTTTTTGAGTCTATCTATCATGGCTACAAAATGGGGATTGATAAAGAAGTTCTTAAATATATTTCTGAAACGGAGTGTCCTGATTTTATAGAATCTGCAAAATCTAGGATTATATCTGCTGCATTTCATGCTCATAGACGTTCAGAAGAGATGGATGAAATAGTTGAAATGTTATCTGGAAAACAGGATCCCGTTATGGCTAAAGGTATACTGGATTTCTTCAAAATATTGGGTGAAAATATTAAAAAACCTGAAAAAAGACCCACGGATTATAATGAAATTTTTGAATATCTTATGAAAATTAAAGAATGATTTTTTGTATATTATCTGTAGATTTGTCCACCAACCTATTTTTATAAAGTTTAAGTTTAATGATACATAGAGAAGGATATATGATTGTGTATTAATGTGAGGGGATAGAATGAATTTAGAAGAACATGCACAAGAGTGTAACGATGCCCTAAGTGATCTCATTGGTAAAAAAATACTTGATGTAGAATTCAAACCTATTGATACTAATTGTTGGAACCTTTATATAACCACTAATACAGGTAAAACGGTTATGAGTTTCTGCAAGAATTGGTCATGTCCTGAAATTGAGAATAGAAATTAATTAAGAAATTATTTATGAAATTTAATTATTTTTTTGGAATTTAATCTAAACAATTAATGAATAAATTTTATTTTAGAGTAATTTTAGAAAGATTACATTGCATATACAATTGTTGCATATACAACATTTATATAGTATGAAATACATCTTATAGTATGAATGAAATCTATTGAAATTTAATTAATTTATCTAAAAAGAATATAATTGGTTACTTATTTTATTATTGATTAGGTCATTCTTCTTTTATAACAGAAATAATTACGGATTCAATAATTTTCAAATGTTTATGATAATTTAAGGGGTATAATTTAATGCAGAAAGCTGAAAAATTACTTAAAATAGACAATTCNNATTGATAAGGGTACTGTTGCTCGTGCATTAAGGAAACTAGAGGATAAAGAATATCTTTTTAGAAAAGTTGACTCATTAAACCGCAGAAGATATCTTATTTATCTTACTGAGAAGGGAAGAAACGCAGTTCCCATTTTAATAAATATTGAAAAGGAATGGGAAAATTCAATGTGCTCTAAATTCTCTGAAGTAGAATACAATAATTTATTTGATATTTTAAAAGTTCTTGCTATAAACAGCCTTGAAAATGCACATAAAAATGGGAAGGGTACAGATGGATAATAACAGTCAATCTTCAAGTAATATCAATGAACGAGTTTCAATGATTACAGGAGATCCTAAAAAGGCGATTCGAACCCTTTCAATCCCAATGATACTTTCAATGCTACTCATGATGGTATATAATTTAGCTGATAGTATATGGGTTGCAGGACTTGGACCTAACTCACTTGCAGCATTAGGATTTGTAACACCCCTTTTCATGATGGTTATAGGGTTAGGTAATGGTCTGGGAGCAGGGGCAAACTCATTAATTTCACGTTGTATAGGTGCTAAAAATAAAAAAGGATCAGATAATGCAGCTATACATTCAATAATCCTCACATTATTGGTTTCGGTAGTATTAACTGTAGTTATCCTGATATTCCTTAAAGATCTGCTTATGGTAATGGGAGCAGGTGAATCACTTAACCTGGCTGTACAATACGGACAAATTGTCTTTGGAGGATTAATATTCTTAATCTTTACAAGTGTTGCATCGGGTATATTAAGGGCAGAAGGTGATGTTAAGAGACCAATGTACGCAATGTTAGCCACTGCTATCCTTAACATAGTTCTTGATCCAATATTCATATACTACTTTGGTTGGGGTGTTTCAGGAGCAGCAATTGCAACTCTAATCTCAGCGTCGATTTCAGCCGCTTTAATTTTATACTGGCTGATGTTAAAGAGGGATACTTATGTATCACTATCAAGAAAAGATTTCAATTCAAGCTGGACGGTTATAAAAGATATTCTACTAGTTGGATTACCTGCTAGTGCTGAATTCTTTGTGATGTCGATATTAGGAATAGTTCTAAATATTATGCTGGTTATGACAGGAGGAACAGAAGCCGTAGCAGTTTATACAGCAGGATGGAGAGTTGTAATGATAGCTATGATACCTGCAATAGGGATAGGTACGGCAGCCATTACAGTAGCTGGAGCAGCTTATGGATCAAGGAGATACAACAATATTTTAACGGCTCTAAACTATTCTGTTAAATTAGCATTGGGGGTTGCTTCGATTACAGGGTTAATTATTTATGTCTTTGCATCAAATATTGCTTCGATATTTGCATATTCTGCCCAGAGTTCATTTATGGCTCCTTCAATAGCTGCCTTCCTACAAGTCATGTGCCTTTTCCTAATTATCGTCCCATTCGGAATTGTTGCAAGTTCAATATTCCAGGGTATGGGACGGGGAGTAACATCATTAATACTCACAGTAATTAGGGAAGTTCTATTCATCTCTGTATTTGCATATTTCCTATCATTTGTTCTAGGAATAGGAGAACATGGAATATGGTGGGGAATAGTAATAGGAGGTGCCTTTGGTTGTGCAATAGCATTTGTATGGGCTACTAGGTTTATTAAAGGTCTTAAAAAAAGTTATTACAAGCCAGGTAAAATTGAAAACACATTAGCACCGGGAAAATAACAGGAATATGGTAATATGAGAAGATTACTCATTTTTAAACATTTTAAACGTGAGGTTTACTAGAGACCTTCATCTCCAACGTATACCCTCACCCTCCAACCTTCGGGTTTTTCAACAATTTCTCCCCTAAGGGGTATGAAATGTGAATCTATTAAAAGTCTTAGATATGTTACATGATGGGCAGGCAATTTTAGTGGGCTTTTAATTTTACGATCTTCAGCACGCATTTCACAACACAGCCTTTCATTTTTATCAACATAGAACATGGCTTCCATACCACTAATCAAAGATTCTACCTCAAAACTCCTGAGGTGCATCCCTGCATCAAAAGAGTATATTGCTTTTTCAGAACCTCTATCCCCTTTTCTGAAATTTTTATGGGCATCTGAAGATGAATCACCTTCACTGGACTTAGATGATACATACCATGCTCTTTCAATTACTTGCTCGACACTCATGTCTTTGGGAATTATTCCCTTGTCTTGATACTCTTTGATCAGGTTAAAAACTTCTCTTCGGGTCACTTCTTCTTCGGCGGCGCTCACAGCTAGGCGGGTAAGTACAGGACCATAACCAGCCATTCTAAAGGAAGCCCATATTTGGTCTTCACGTTTATAACTACGACCTGCAACAACCGCATTCACTGCATCAGCATTCATATGTGCTATATTATTTAGATTTGCACGAGAATATGTGTTTAAACGTTTGGTGAGATCTTTCATATTCCTCTCACCTGGAACGTTATTATTTCTTATTTCCTCTTCCAGTATCCTAACTGTTGAATCTGGTAGGAGCTTTGCAATATTTTCTGGAATTTCCATATTGTTTTCAAGTATTTCCCTTCTTATTTCCCTTCCAGATATTTTCTCCCCCATGATCTTATACTCGGGTATTATATGGAATTTCAGGTTCCTTTTATATTTCTTATATAAAAACTCGTTAACAGCAAACCATCTTATAACGTTCCTGTTGGGTAAATTTCGTGGTATTCCACTGAATATCCCTTTTTTTGCAAAACTTGATGCATACTTCTTGATACTATCAGTTGAAACATTTGCAGCATCAACATAATCCACAACTCCGTCTTCTATCATCATTGCTATTCTAATTGGTACTGTGTATGCTAGCGTTAATCGGTGGTGAAGTCCTTCTATAGGGACAATCCTATCTGCACCAGCTTCCAATGCCATTTTACTTCTGGCTTCATAGCTTACAAAGAAAGGTGCGTGGTTGGCACTGAATCCTTTGTTAAGATAGATTACAACTTCATCATTCTTCTTATCAGCAATTTCACGGGCTTTATCAATGAGTTTCACATGTCCTAAGTGTACAGGGTCAAAATCAGCGCTTATTCCTATCATTTTTTATCACTATATGAATATCTTTTTAATTAGTTAAAATCTCTATTAATGTAAATTATCAACGAATGTTAAGTAGAATTATAGTCTTTGATGGTAATTAATAAGAAATGATCAATATGTTAAAGATTCCTTACCAACTCAGAGAAAAATGGTAGTGTAAAGTTCTATCGAATAATATGCTTTTTCAAATAAATAAATTAAAAAACTTTTAGAAACCGATCTTTAATCTTCGATGCATATGATATGAATCATTATTAAAGTTACTAGTGGTAACACGTATGATTCTAAAGTCACGTATCATCAGAATCAATGTTTAAATTTAGTCCAGGAAATTATGTGTCGTTTGATTACATAGGGACGATTATTTCCGTTTGCATTTATGAGTCATCAAAAATTTTCGTAATTCCTGAGCAACCTGTTCCGGTTGGTTGTTGTCTATAGGTGCTTCAGGGCCTAAACCCCTAAATTCTACGCGTTCAGCACATACCAGTACATTATTTAATTTATCAAGACTATGTTTTAAGGAGATAGGGCTCTTACTGCCACCTAACAATAATACTTGAGAATTTACGCCTTTAAAATCAACAATTGAACCTTCTGTTTCAATTATTAACTGAAAATCAAAATGCTGCGTAGGAATAAGTTCTATAAGGGGAACATCATTTTCTTTAACGGTTTTAGCATCTTCTTTTATGGCTATAGTAAAAAATAGGACCAATAAAAAACGTGGAATATACTTTAATGGAGAGGGCATTATTTCCAAATCTTCGAGTACAGTTACAAATGCAGAGCCCAGTTCACCCTTACCAATCTCTTGATCAAAACGTTGCATATACAAATTATGTTTTTCAATCATCGAATGGTCTGTGGCAAGGGGAGGTTCATAGAGGGCAACCTTTTTGATCGAAGGCAAATATAGTGATGATTTAATAGCGATGATGGCACCAGAACCCAATCCAAAAATGTAATGTGCATTTGTTTTCTTAATAATTGCATCTAAATCATCGATTTCTTTCAGTATGCTGTAATTCTTGCCCACTGGTCCACTCAAACCACGACCTCTTCTATCAGGAATATATACCTTGAAATTGTCTGACAATAAAGTAGCAAGGGTCATGAAACTTTGGGATGAACCCATACCTCCATGCACCAAGATTAAACCCGGACCACTGCCCTTTTGTCTATATCCAATTTTAGTACCGTCACTGGAAGTTACAAAGTGGATTGAATATACTGAATTTGTATCATCCATGTAATGTCCTCTAAAATATTATTGTTTATTAATCCAAAGTTGATTTTAATTTTTGATTAACTAAATTATTTTTTGAGGAAGTTTTATATGATTTCCCTTTCCTTCAATGGTTCGGTTATAACAGCACCTAACAGCAATCCTAATGAAATAGCTACTATCGTCATAGCTACAACAGTGGCATCCGATAGGGCTGCAAAATAATGCTGATTCACAAACGTTGCTAAACTCATAAAACCCAAAGAACCTGGAACCAGTATCCAAAATGCAGGCATTACAGAAACAAAACTTGGAGTTTTATGGTCTCTTCTTTCGATAATTGTTCCACTAATTGCCATTAATAACGATCCTGAGAATGCTCCAAAGAATCCACCAACAAAGTGGTTGCCGATCTGCTGGCCAAAGAATGCTATGTACAGAATCAAAATAACCCATGGCATGTCTTTATTTCTTATGGACATTAAGAGGTACATGCCTAAAGCGAATGTTATAACTCCTAAATATGGTGCCCACCATCCTAAACCGTTCATTGTGTTGGCAACAAACAAAGTTTCAGGTGCAATACCAGTGATCTGTATACCAATAAGAACACCAAATAATATTAAAAACAAGATTGCTGTTCCATATATCAATCTACTTGCACCAGATATAATCTCGCCATATGCCAGTTCGAACATTCCAGTGGTTAAAGTAGCACCTGGTAGGAAATAGGCCAAAGCAGGCAATAGCATTGCAACTGATCCTGTAATTAGCCCTATTTTGATACTATAAAGAAATAATGAAGAAACGATTAAAGCAGCTATTACTGGGAGTATTAGTAAAAACCTGGTTCTTCCTCTACTTAATATCAATAATATTCCCACTATAGCTCCAAGAACTCCGGATACTAAAAGCTGTTCAGGTGTGGGCTGCAACAGCAGTCCAATACCCACTGAGAATAGTATATATCCGATCAAGATGCCACTAGCACCGTATTGATGCTTTTCTAAGAGTATTTTCCTTAGACATTTTTTACCTTCTATAGGGGAAATTTCAGCTGCTTCTGCTTTGTATATGAGTTCATATATCTCTGAAACTTGATTTAAAGGTAAAAATCCTGGTTTTTGATTGGCAGCATTTAAAGGTGCTGATTCGTGTTCTCCAATTTTTATCAGTATCATAGTAGGAAATACTAATATCTCGGCCTTTGTTTTATATGCAATTGCAATTTTTTCAAGGATAGATGTAATATCTACTACAGATATCCCTGAAGCCGTTAAAGCTTTACCTAATTCGGTTAAAAATTCCATCAAACCATTTATGGAAGTTTCACTTTCTCTTAGTTCATTGTTTCCCATTGTAGAACCATTTGTCCACTAATCACTGAAACATTTTGTGGTAAAATCCAATTAGAAAAATAGTAAAAAAATTGAATATTAGAAGAGTAAAAAAAATAAAGTTAAGGTTTATTTCTTTCGTAGCAGATTGGTGGTTGATCTAGTAATGTTTGAGAATTCAATTTCGGATTTCCATTTTTTCTTACATTCACACTCTAAATCTTCTGGAATATTTTGTTTTAGATTTGATTCTATTATCATGCTTTTTAACTGCGAATTACATTTTTTACAGTTGTAAGGGCCTCTTCTACTCCCAAAACCTGCTGTATCCATTATGATTGGAATTTCAATTGATCTTCTTACTCTTCTTATGATTTCCATTATACTCCATATCCATGGGGGTTGATAAGAACCGCCCCTCCAAAGGAGTTCCATTAAAGTGTCTTTGTGTATTGTTGCTGGACAAAAGGATATTCTGCTTGCTCCTACAGATTCAGCATATTCTGCTGATTCCACTGCTTCTTCAACTGCATCTTTTTCTGAAGTTAATATGGGTTTTACAAATATGTAGGCCTTGGCACGTACATCACATTTTAATTCTGTATTTTGAATGGTTTTAACTGCCATTTCGAAATCTTTCCTTGAAAACCCTTTGTTTATCTTTTGTTCCCGGGTATAATCGTTTGAAGTTTCAAGTCCGATACCTATCTCGAATATTTTATTGCCCAACGCTTCACAACACTCTTTAAGTACTTCTTCAGTAATAAATTCGGGTCTTGATTCTACAACAACTTCTTCCACATTCTGTTCCTCTTTAAGAATGTTTAAAATTTCATCTCTTGCACTTCGAGGTATTTCATCCGGATTTAAGAAACTGCCCGATGCAAATATTTTAACAACGGTTTTTCCTGTTATTTCATGTTTTCTAAGTGCTTTTTTGAATATATCCACCAATAGATCGGGTTCTACTTTTTCCAGTGGGGAATCTGATACATAACTGCACATTGTGCATCCTCCAGACCCTGAAATTGCCCATGCACAACCGGGTGTAGGCAGTACAATAAAAATTGCATTTCCTTTTCCAGAGTATAACAGATCTTTCCCTGACCAGCTAGGTGCAAGGTCTTGTGGAGGTCTTCTTTCCATTTTACTAAGGGAATCTTCTCTGATTTCTTGCATTAAATTTTGAATTTCCATTTTACAACACTTTTCCAAACAATACAAAATATAATTAACAAAATAATATTCAGAATTGATAATTATAAATTAATTTTTTTTATTTAGAGAATTAAGGTTCTCATATTTTTCAATATTATAATCATTGATCTTATGATAACTAAACTTCTTGTTAAATATATTATACTTATTTGAGTAACAATAATAAATTTTTATTTTGTGTATTCCTCTTAAATCTAACTTTATCAATAACATTAACATTCATTATTATAATTTGGTATGAAGATATTTCTAATGAGATAAATATTATTAACAGACCACAACATCAAAAAAATGAATAAATTATACCCAGAATTTGGTATCTATAATAAATATATAAAATTTTTTGATAGGATATATGGTGCATCCAATTGATAAATGAGATCAATGCCAAAACGCTTCTTAATAAGAATAAAAAACGTGATGATTGGTTTTTAGGTAATTATACTCTTAATCCCTATGGTGGATGTTCAATGGCTTGCATATACTGCTATACAAATGGTAGTAAATACGGTGGCAACTATGGAGTTAGAGTATCAGCTAAAATTAATGCAGTCCCTATACTAAAAAAACAATTAAAAAATAGTATAAGACGAAATGAAAGAGGTATCATAATACTCGGATCTGCTGCAGATCCCTACCCGTCTGTTGAAAAAGATTTAACTTTGACTCGACAAATACTTGGAATTATTAAACGATATAAATTTCCAATCCACATCCTAACTAAATCAGAGTTAATTCTGAGGGATATGGATATTTTAAATGGAATTAAAGAAGTTGCGATTTTACCAGACGATCTATCTGACAAACTGGATAATGGAGTCATTATATCATTTTCATTTTCTACTTTAGATGAAAAATTATCTAAAATTATTGAGCCCGGAGCCCCTAGTCCCATTGAACGACTAGAAACCATGAAAAAGTACAGTGATGCGGGATTTAAAACGGGCATTATTAATATGCCTACACTTCCTTTCTTATCAGATTCAGAAAAAGAGATTGAATCAATGGTTAAAGCTTCAAAGAAGTACCGAGCGCATTATGTTTTGTATGCGGGGTTAACACTATATGGAGATACTCCGGATGATTGTAAGACAGTTTACTACAATTTTTTAGAGAAAAATTATCCTGATCTGGTACCTGAATATGAAAAACTCTTTAAAGGATCAAATGCACCTTCAAAACGCTATCAAAATCATTTAGCCATTAAATATGGAGAAATATCAAATAAATATGGTGTTAAAAATAATATAATCGTTTAAAACATTTTTTTTCATTGTCAAGTGCTATAAATATCATCAACTAGCCCAATTATATAGATTTATTTATATGGAAATCAAATATTTGAAAATAATAATGATTAATGGTAAATATTGATAATCCAAAGGATAAGATTAATAGATTTACCATTAAAATTTAAGATAACAACTATTCTTTTACAATGATTTGTTATATTCCTCAAATGTTATTATTTGTACTTTCTGAGCTTTTTTTTCCTAGTATTAAGTAGGATAGGATTATAACCCATATCATAAATGTAAATATGGTTATCCTCTCAAATAATCCCCCATAAATTGAATTGTTAGCAATACTCACAGCAGCAATTCCTCCGGAAACCAGGACTATCACACCTGAGAGGTATGAATATGTCACAAATAGTTTCAGTTCAGAATATTTTCTGAAACTCAAACCCATTAAAAATATGGAGATAATTGTTAATGGAGAGATAATCCCTGCCAGTATGATGTGCAGTGTGCCACTTACAGTCGAAGCTGCACCTCGTGGATCTTGGGGGAAGAAATACATAGATAATCCTAATAATCCTATTAATGCTAAAAAAATAGATGCAACCTTATATTTTTTACTATCATCAATATTAGAATCTAAATATGCACCAAAACCAAATATTAACAATGAAATGTTATAAAACGAAAATAATACATCTAATAAAAGTTTGTTTGGAGCATTAGCTAAGGTAAGTTCACTTATGGTGTTTGTGATTTGACTATAATCATTTTTGAGTGCGACACCAATAAAAACAGCGAAAATATAAACAATTGGCCCTATAATTCCAAATATGGCGTAACTTTTTTTCATTTATCCACCCCATCATTTTATAATCGTAATTAATTACTCTACCCAAATAAATGTTACTAATAAAATGCTTGGATTAATGAAATTTGTTCTAATATTAAACCTATTATCATATTATACTAGTTTTCAAAATAAATTTTAATTAAAGATTCAAATTGAGATGAGAATTACTATAGAACTCGTATAGATAAAAAAAACTAAAGCCAAAAACAGTAAAATTCATGATTAAAATTATTAAACAACAAACATACCGATATTATTGCTAATAATGATGAAAAACTCTACTAAAACTGATGAATCATAATTTAGTGGAAACTTTTAGAGATTAAATTCTAATCGATCTGGTAATTATGATTATTACTCAGCCAAAAGATATTAGGTATTTTTATTTTATTAGAAAATTTATCCCAATTGACTTAGAAAATTTATTAAAAAAAGAAAAAAAATGGAGAGTTTAGAAGTTGTCTATAACTTCTCCTAGTAATTTTATGGATTTCTCTTTGTTTGGTCCAATAGGAGAACCAGCTACATACTGAGTTACACCCATTTCTCCAAGAGCTTCGATCTTAGGAACGAACTCTGTTGGTGTTCCAAATACTGAGAATGCTTCCATTAATTCGTCGTTTACGGCTCCAATTGCTCCACCAAAGTCTCCTTTAGCTAACATTGCACCGAATTTAGCGCCGGTGTCGGTTGGTAGTCCGTGTCTTGCGAATACAGGTGGTGGTGATCCTGCTGCGATAAATGCGACTACTATTTTGGCAGCCTTTAATGCTTTGCCTGCGTCGTCGTCTATGGAACAACATGTGTATGCTGCTATATCTACATCAGAAATTGATTTGCCTGCGCCTGCAGCACCTTCTTTAATCAGAGGTACAGCTGCTTCAAAGTCTTTTGGGTTTGATGCGTTAATTAATGCACCGTCCGAAAATCCTCCGGCGGTTTTGAGCATCATAGGTCCTTGAGCACCCATGTAAATAGGTATTCTTTCTTGGACTGCTTTAACTCCACCGAGCTGAGCTCCGCCTTCTGTTTTTTCGCCAGCCATAAGGGTTGTCATCGTTGCGATGGCATCTTTAATTGTGCTGACAGGTTTTGTCCATTCGATTCCTAATGCATCGAAAGTTGCTTTGTCACCAGGGCCAATACCGAGGGTTGCCCTTCCGTTGGATAATTCATCTAAAGTTGCAACAGCTGCTGCTGTTATTGCTGGGCTTCTTACATAGGGGTTGGTTACACCAGGTCCCATTTTAATGGTTTCAGTACCATCTGCAATTAGTGCTAGTGTTTCGTACACGTTTTTGTTGTTGTAGTGGTCTGTAATCCATGTATATTCAAATCCTACGTCTTCTGCTAGTTTTACAAGCTTTACAATCTTGCTTATTGGTTCATTCGGAACAAATTCAATACCAAATTTCATAATTTATCACCTTTTTTAAATTTATTCGGAGTATAAAAATATTTTGTCATTTAATTGTAAACGAAAGACTTAAATAGGGGATTAAATTCACATGAAGCTCCGTGCACGAGGGAAGTATTGAAACATATTAAAAACAAGTTTGAATGGATTCACGCCCTTATCATAATTCATTAATTAAGATATGATTTTTTAAATTATAATATATATAAAATGGCTCTAAATATTTGTTGAGAGATTATTTGAAATGGACAATGATATTTATTAAAAATATTTCTAAAATTTCCTATATTTAATATATAGAGAATTTCTATAAACCTCT
>PLXT01000031.1 GCA_003151535.1 Methanobacterium sp. | reverse complement strand
ACATTTCTATTGTGGTGTAATATTAATTTCCTTAAGCTTTACAAATTTATTTAACAAATATATACTACGGCTATGAGTTACGGAATAAACGAAAAAGATATTGAAAGCGTTCTAAATTTCTTAAAACAAACCGATCCAGAAAATGCTACTCCAGAAATGGCAATAGAAGTTTTAGAGCATCTTCAAAAAACCTTCCATGATTTATCTCATACGAATCCGGAACAACTTCTTAAAATATACGAAGAATTAAAAAGGACTAAGAAAACAAAGAATTAAATAGAAAGAATCTTCGAGGACTTAATTTCCAAAGCTTTTAAAATTTTAGTTAATGTTATTACCTTGGGCTTTTGAATACCTCGTTCAATCTTAGCGTAAGAATTTGTGTTGATTCCTGCTTTTTTAGCAATATCTTCTTGTGTTAAGTTCTTGCTGATTCTTGCCTCTTTTATTTTATTGGCAATTTCCTGAACTGTTTTCTTATCATTAGCAATGCTCATAGGGATAGTATATCATACACGTCGCACAACTTAAGATATTCGACAGTATAAGATAATTTTATATTGAAATATGCTAATATAAAACTGATATTAGTTATGGATATTCTCTACGACTTTATTTTTAGAGTAAATAAATGGTTAACCCCAACGAAAGTATTTTTTATTTTATTTTGTTTTGGACAAATAATTTATATAAATTCCCTGGGAAATCCTTTCATGTTTGATGATATTACTCAAATAGTTTCAAATTCTACAGTTCATTCGTTTTCTTCAATTCCAGCTATATTTTTAAATAGTAGTCATACTGCAATTACGAACGGGTATTATCGACCATTGCTTACTTCAGCGTTCACAATTCTTTATTCTTTTTTTCAGGCAAATTCCTTTTATTTCCACTATCTACAAATGCTATTGCATATTGTAAGCACATTTATCATTTATCTAATTTTTAAGAGGTATCTTAATCAAGGATTATCAGTTTTATTATCATTAATTTTTCTAACGCATCCTATTAATGAAGAAACTGTTGTATATATAGCAAATTTACAAGATGTTTTATTCCTTTTTTTCGGTCTCATCGCTTTTTATCTGGTTCAAAAAAATACTAAGAAAATATCAACAATTGTCCTTTCAATTATTTTTCTTTTTCTGTCTATATTGTCAAAAGAATCAGGTATCCTTTTCTTCATTATTTGTAATATGTATTTATTTTTATTCAAAGATAGTAAAAGATTTACCTATCTATTTTTCTCATTTATAACAGGCGGGGTATATTTACTAATGAGATTGATATATCAGGTTCCTGTAAAAGAACCAAGTGTTCCAATTTTATTACTTTCTCTTAGAGAGAGATTGATAAATATTCCTGAAATTATTTTTTATTATATCCGAGTACTATTATTTCCAAAAACACTAGTTGCGTTTAATTCATGGACAATAAAAAACATGAATTTAAATACCTTTTATATGCCTTTGATTATTGATTTTCTTTTTCTTGCCATTGTTTTTTGTATTACATTTTATATTTACAAAAAGTCAAATGAAAAGAAAATTGCCGTGCTTTTTCTAGGTTGGTTTATACTCGGTCTTGCTATACATTTGCAAATTGTTCCCATAGATAATACAGTCGCAGATCATTTTTTTTATTTTCCATTTATAGGCCTCCTTGCACTTATTGGTTTATTTTTCAAAACAATAAAGGTTAATAAGATTTTTACTACTATTGGTATTATTTTATGTTTATTAATAATATTAATGTTCTCTTACAGAACTATAATAAGAAATTCTAATTGGTCTAGCTCCTTGAATTTGTCTTCTCATGATGAACCTTTGTCGCAAAATAATTTTACAGAAGAATTTAACTATGGAAATGCTTTAATACAAGCAGGGAAAAATGATGAGGCAATGCCTTATATTCAAAAAGCTGTTGAGCTTTTCCCTGAAAATTTTAGAGCTTGGAATAATCTCGGTCTCTTATATTATAAAAAGGGGGATATTGAAAAGGCAAAGAATGCCTGGAATAAATCGATTATTTTAGGTAAGCCATTTCATGAATATCCTGGAACATATGAAAATATGGCAATGCTTTTGCTAAAATATGATAATCCGACTAAAGCCAGAGAATTTCTTAGAAAGGCAACGAATATGTACCCTGCGAACACAGTTCTTTGGTATGACACGATTCTTGCATCATACATATCTCATCATTCCGGAGAGGCTTTATTTGCTGCCAAGCAGTACTTCCTCTTAAAAAGAGACGCATTGAGTTACTATATTTATCTTAGCTTATTAAAAAATCAGCCTCTTCAGATTAAATTATAATTTTACTACTTGACAATCCTTGCCATGCGATTTATATACTATGTACATAGTAAAACTATAATGATTGGGTTTTTTAGGAAAATAGTCATTTTATCAGTTTTCATAACAGCCTTTCTAGGTTTTTTATTTTCGGGAAGAGTGTTTGCCCAAACAGAAAGTCCAACACCTACACCTGAAACGAGTCCGTTAACATCTCTAACGCCAGCACCTAGTCCGAGTTTTACCCCCGGACCGGCTCCGGCACCCGCTCCGAGTTCATCTTCTATGCAAACGCTTCAAGTAGTATTCTCTTTAGCGGGTAAGGTGTCAGATGGTGCGGGCACTTCTATTGCTGGGGCAACAGTTAACATTTATAATCCTGGCACTACAACTGATGTTGTTGCTCCCGTTACAACCGATAATTCGGGTGGCTATTCAGTATCGGTTTCCGGAGGAACATATGATATAAAAGTTACTCCACCTATCGGTAGTAATTTTGGTTCTGCAATCGCTTTTAGCCATACGGTTTCAAGCGATACGATTCTTAATTTCATTCTTGTAAATGCGGGTTCTTCCTCTCTTTCCGGCCATCTTTATGATGGGCAAGGAAATCCTGTAGCGGGCCAAACGGTAAGTTTATATGCCACTAGTGGGCAATTAGTAGCGCAAGGCGGTACAGATAGCCAGGGATTTTATTCCGTTGGAGCTCAAGACGGCACATACAATGTTAGTTTTAGCGGATCATTTTCCTCTACAAATGTGCAATTTGGCTTCAACAATTATCCGCTTCTTCAAAACACGACTTTAGACCTGACACTTCCCCTTAAAAAGGTTATTGTTCATGTACAGGATGCAGCAGGCAATCCTCTAAATGGTGTAGATGTTTCGACTTATTTTCAAGGACAAGTTAACGGCCTCCCGATTGGAGGAGGAATTACTAATGCTCACGGTGTTACAAGTGCCGAAGGCTATACAGACTCATCCGGCAATACAATTTTATGGCTTTTCCCTACTCTTTCATCTGGCTCATATCGAATTACAGCAAGCCCCTTACAAGGTCCATATAGCTCTTATATATTAAATAATGTATCAGTAATAAGTGATCAAACTGAAGTAATCTCATTGCAATTTAATCATAATGTGCCTGTAACTACAGCGTTATTATCTCCAAATTCCGATAATCAGGGAAATTATTCTGACCCAACCACAGTAACCCTATCAGCAACTGCAGCGTCAGGGTATACAGTTGCAAATACGTATTACACAATTGACGGAGGAGCAAAACAAACATATACAGTTCCATTTACAGTATCGGAAGAAGGAAGCCATACAATAACTTATTGGTCAATAGATAATGTAGGAGTATTTGAAGCACCAAACATAAAAACCTTTACTATTGCAAATCATCCTCCTGTAGTAGGAGTGATAACAGCTCCTGCAAATCCAACTCCTGTAAATACAGTTATTACAGCTTCAAGCTCATTTACAGATCCAGATACAAGAGATACCCACATAGCAACGTGGAATTGGGGAGACGGAACAGTAAGTAATGCAACAGTAACTGAATCTAACGGTTCGGGAACTGTAGGAGGAGATACACATACATATACTCAGGCAGGAGTATATACAATTGCTCTTACTGTTACTGATGATGATGGAGTAAGCAGTTCGTCACAATTCCAGTATGTAGTAATTTACGATCCGTCTGCAGGATTTATTACGGCCTCAGGAAAATATAATTCTCTAGCAGGATGGGATTTACAAAATACCCAAGCATCCGGAGAAGTTAAATTTGGAATTAATGCAAAATATCATCAGAATAACACAACTCCTGACGGTAAAGCCAAGCTAAATTTCAAAGCAGGAAATATTGACTTTAATTCAATTTCTTATCAATGGCTAGTTGTAAATGGCGCAAAAGGCTATCTTATGGGAAATGGTACTGTTAATGGAGCAGGAAATTACACAATCTTCATATCAGTTATTGATGGAAGTCAATCCGGAGGACAGGATTTAATAAGAATAAGGATAACTGATACTTCTACTCAAAATATTATCTACGATACTCAACCGGGGCAATCGGAAGTAGCTGATCCTATAACCACAATATCAAACGGGTCTATAAAAATCCACTAGACTTAATAAGTACATAAAACTATATCATCATTGAGACACCCTTTTTATAGGATTTCATTTGTCTCGTTTAGCCTCAAATGTAGACGCCACTTCGAAGAAGCAAGTACTCTTGGGGTATGCCGCTATAGTGATATAATGGGTCTAGATCGGTATGCTCAGGGAGATCGGATTTAAACGGCTACAAATTTTCTCTATTCTCCCTTTATTATTTTCCAAATCTTCGGCCCGCCAAGTAGAGTTTGTGTCATCGCCTTTTGATATGTGGTAGCCATAAAGTACAAGCCCTCATTAGCATAGGAATATATAATCTCATCATTTATAAACTTAACCAAACCGTTAAGCTTTGGTTGATTAGGGAAAATCAAGAGAATGGTTGGAAATCTTCCGTCCATGCCAGTGTAGCGATACTTCCATTCTTTTTCATCTTCTTTAAGTTTTACAAATTGTTGAATCTTGTATTTAATGGCGTATCTTGGAACTTTTGGATCAAATAATTCAATAAAGAAAGTAGTTGATTCCATATTCTTTCCTTCGGGATTATTGATTTTCTCAATATATAAATCAGGAATAAATTGTCTTACTTCATTAAAATCTTTATCATAAAGATCTTCCTGTCTTCTAATCCACATTTCGCTTTTTGTATCGAAATAGTATTCGAGTTTTGGTTTTTTACTGTCTTTATTGTCTTTTCTTTCATATTCTTTAAACTGGACATAAAATTCAGAAAGAGTAACGCAATGATTAACAAAAGTCTGAGATGCTTTCTTGTCCTGATAGAACTTCTTAATATATTTAAGTTCTACTCCTCCGTCATTTCCTCCGAAGTTTCCTTCCTTTTCATACCTTGCCCAGACAATACCGTTATTGTGTAAATAATAGATTGCAGGTTTTGTATTTTCCAATAACTTATGAGAATATATTCTTCCTAAGTATCCTTTTTCAACAAGGTCTTTTAACCAAGCATTAATTCTTTTGGGGTCTTTATGATTAAGCAGTCTTTGGATTTGATATCTATTAATAAATCTAAACCTAAAGACTAAATCCATTATCTCTTTTTGCTTATCCGTAATACTTGCTAATACTTTGTAATTCATTTTTATTTAATTTAGTTAGTTTTAATTATTTATGAATTAGTATTTTATTCTTTATTTATGTTTAAGTAATTTGTTTAAGTATTTTTATTATTGTTTTATATTTTTTAGGGCAGTGGTTTTATTAATTTAGGGGCAGGTTATTTGTGAGGCAGGTTATTTTTTGATTATAGCATTTTTGTTTATATTTATCATATTTTACTTCTTCTCTTTATATACTACACATAGTGTAGAAAAGAACGGAACTATCTTTTGCCATTTTGAGCCTAAAATTAGTATCAACAGTAGCCTCGACCCTTGTCCTAGCAGGTGGGGACATTGGTCATGCCTAAGGCAGTACAATACTATAGCCCCTTGACACTATCCCTACAGGCATAGTACAATATCCTTGAAGGGATAATGAATAATGGGAAGACATATAGGGAGTAAAAACATAAAATCTAATATCAGACCTTCAGCCTCTAACCTATCTACTGAAGAAAGAATTCATTTTATTGCCAATATTATCATCGATAAAATAATCGAAGACCAGAAAAACGGAGGAATATTATTTAAAAAACTGATGCTTTAAACCTATGAATGATAATCTGCCAATAATTGAAAATGCCGTTGCCGCAATTCGAGTTTCCTCGGTAAGACAAGGGACTCAGGGCGATTCTCCGGAAGCCCAAAAAGAACAGATAGAAAACTTTGCCAAAGCACACAATATTAATGTTAAGAAATTCTTTATCTTTTTAGAGTCTGCGTCCAAAGAAGAGCAACCTGTTCAGGAAGCAATTGATTATTGTGTTAATTCTAAAAATGATATTCAGCTTTTTATTATTAAATCTATAGACAGGTTTACAAGAGGAGGTTCTTATCTTTATGACGGACTTAAAATGCAACTAGAGCGAAAAGGCGTAAAGCTTATTGATATCTACGGAGTAATCGGAACACAGCAAGTTAATACATTAGAACACTTAGGCGTATCTTTTGATTGGAGTGTTTACTCTCCTACTAAAAAGTCCGAGATCTTAGAAGCAGAAAGAGCTAAAGACGAAATGCGGGATATTATGTCAAGAATGATTGGGGCAGAAATACGCTACGCCAGAATGGGATATTGGGTCAGAAAAGCACCATACGGTTTTATAAACGAACAAGTTGAAACTCCTAACGGCAGAAGAACCATTTTAAAGCCTCATCCGACCGAATCGCAACTGATTATCAAGATGTTCGAATTAAGATGCCAGGGAACACTTACAGACCGCCAGATTGTCGAGAAAATAAACAACTTAGGTTTTAGAACCAGAGTTGACCTTAGAAGAGATCCTAAAGAAAGAACTAGAATAATCGGACAAATAGGAGGAAATGAGTTGAATATAAAAGGCTTTTGGCGATATATTCAAAATACCACTTATGCCGGAGTAAGCTCTGAGAGATGGACACAGGGGCATCCTTTGAAAGCCAAATACGAGGGCCTAGTTTCAATTGAGATGTTTAATAAAGCAAACAAGGGAAAAGTAACAATACTTGAGGAAAACGGAGAAATAACGATTTACAAAAGAAAAGCACCCGAATACTTAATTAAAAAGGGCGTTAGGAATGCTGACTTTGCCTACAGAAAAATTGTGATGTGTCCAGTTTGTCAAAAACCGTTTTTTGGCAGTGCTTCAAAAGGAAGACTTGGTATTTACTATCCTGCGTATCATTGTAATAAGAGAGGTCATTATTACAGAGTTCCTAAAAAAGACTTTGAGGAAACAATTACTAAATTTGTTAAAAATATACACTTATCTCAAGGATATGCTGATGAGCTTACAAAAACAGTCACGACCGAATGGGATAAAAGAAATGTGGAAACTGTTAGAGATGACGTTAATATTGATGGGAAAATAGCAGAACTTAATTCTCAAATAATAATGACTCTTAGTAAAATCAAATACTTAACATCAGAAACCGCAATTAAATACATCGAAGATGAAGTAAGCAACATGAAACAGGATATCTCAAAGTTATTGGAAGAGAAAGTAAAACAGGCAAAAGGATACGATATTAGAGTAGTTATGGCCTACGTTAAATACTTTCTGGAACATATGGATGAATTACTACTTTCGAACCCAGATCCGCTTCTAAAAGCCTCATGTTTTGGAGTTTTGTTCGATAAAGCTCCAACCTATCTGGAAATATTTTCTGGAAACCCAAGTTTAGCTCAGTTTATCAAGCTAAATGATGCATACCGTCAGTCTCAGGGGAAGCTAGCTGCCGGGCTTGGATTCGAACCAAAATAGGTAGCTCCAAAGACTACCGTCCTACCATTAGACGACCCGGCATTGAATGCAAATTCCTTCTATCCACCCTGTTATTTTTCTGTTTAAAGCACTACTTTTTCTAATCCTAATTCTTACCAAACCATGATAATTTTCCTCGGTATTTCTTCTGTAAACTTTTACTTTGTGCTTCTTGTAGTATATTTTATCAAATTTTCCTATTGAAAATCCAGTCGCATCAGACCAAAATGTTTTTACTTTTTCAATATTATGCCTATGGTTTTCGTGAATATATATTGAAAACTGTATATCTTCAACTGAAATTTGCAGGCAAATATCAAGCCATTTTAGAAATACTTTAATCATTAGTGGGTCTGAATTACTAAAAATTACACTTTGACCAGGTCTATATTCTTTATCTTTTGCTCCTTCAGCCCAATAAAGCATAATGCCCATTAGCCACAAATCTCTTGCATCTATTCTTTTAATCTTCTTTTTAATTTCTAGATGAGCTTGTTTTTTAATTGATTTTGTTGTAGCGAGTCTCCATTTATTCCTACTTTGACCGCCTCTTTGAATAGCTAATAATTTTTTTTCAGTAAGTCTTTGTATCTGTTTTTTGGAAAGTCCTACGGATCGAAGCCACAATGATAATGTTGATTTTGCAACAGGTATTTTTTGGAGTATTTCCGAATAAGATAATCCTTTCCCCCTTAAATTAATTGCTCTTTTCCTTAGCTGGGTCTTCATATGAACAATAGTTATATTATCTAGTATATATAACCTATGTTCGAATATCAACGTCAGCTTCCTATCATTAGACTACTCGGCAATGATGATTATTTTACAAAATAAATAAGTGTCCCCGACCTTGCTTCTTTATCAACTTTTACCGCAACTTCGTGTCCTTTTTTGCCTACCTCGACCTGAGCGTGTTCAAGCTGCATTGATTCAATTGTTTGCTCAAAACTATTTTCGCCATGCACAAAGTTAACTTTATCTCCAACCTTTAAAGATTTTTCAAGCTTTATAACGACAACTCCAATTTTGTCGTAGTAATGAATTACCTTACCAACCAAATCTTTCTTCGCCACAAATCTCACCTCCTTTACAAGCTCTACGCGTAATGATACCAAATTAACCTCTTTCCTTCAACAAAATAAATCGGTAGAATATAAATCTATGCGTAAAATGAGTAAGATTCTGTTCGTTTTACTCCTTACAGTGTTATTGGTTACAAGTTTTTTAATTGCTTTTAGACCTTATTTCACGCAATCTGAACAAAAACAAACAATCATCTCTCCTATTCCAAATTTTTTAACTCTGCTTGTAAATGGTCAAGTTTCAACTCTTAATTTATGGATTCCGCTTCTTGATAACATAGCGCGCTCAACCCTTAAAAAGCCGGAAATTGGAGCTAAATCTGCTCTCTTATATGACTTAACAACAAAAGAAGTTTTGTATGCAAAAAATCCAAAAGAAAAGTTGCCAATGGCTTCATTAACAAAAATAATGACGGCTATTATAGCTTTGGAAAATAAAAGACATGATGATAAATATGTCGTTGAATCAGAAGATTTAGTCGGCGAAGACACGATGGGACTTACTCAAGGTGAGGTGCTGACACTTTCCGACCTATTGTATGGGCTTGTACTGCATTCTGGCAATGATGCGGCGGAAACTCTGGCAAGTACTTACCCTACGGGTAGAATAGGGTTTATAAAAGCAATGAACAAAAAGGCGCAAACACTTGGAATTTCAGATACAAATTTTACTAATCCGACGGGTCTTGAAGGCGACGGAAAACAATACACAACTGCTTACGATTTACTGGTAATAACTAATTTTGCTTTGAGTAATTTTCCCTTGTTTAACCAGGTCGTTTCGACTTTTGATTACCATATTCCCTATACCTCTTTGCATAAAGAATTTTATTTGGAAAACGAAACAAATTTGTTAACAAGCTATCCTGGAGTAAAGGGCGTAAAAACAGGTTATACTCCGGAAGCCGGGCTTTGTCTTGTTACCTATCTTGATTACAACGGACATAAAATTATCGGAGTTTTGCTTGGAAGTGATAATAGGATAAAAGATATGAAGACACTTTTAGATTATGGTTTGAAATCCCAAGGCGTAAATCCGCCTCCTCACGGTTGATTTAAAAGTGTATTTAAAGTAAAATTAAAGCGCGCCGCGGTGGTGGAATGGCAGACACGAAGGCCTTAAGAGCCTTTATCCGCAAGGGTGTGAGAGTTCGACTCTCTCTCGCGGCACTAGTAGAGTCGCTTTGACTCTCAACATCAAGTATAGCTTGATAATAAGGGCTAATCTTGGTGTTCGACAGACCAGGATAGCTCCAGAGCACTCCAAGGGGCATAGTCGAACACAATAGTACTCTTTTCTGCTCAAGGCTTGATTGAATATAGGTTTCAGCCAGGTTTTCAAACTTTTCTTTAATAAATCTGGTAATTTCCTCCATATTGTATTTGTTAATTAGGGCATCATCTTTGGTTGCTTGGATATCTTTAATTCTTTCTTCGATAAGTCTATTTTGATCTTTGAAAACATCATCAGAATATACACCTTGTAAGTTCTTATCTATCAGTGCTTGACGAAGTTCATAGCATTTTTTAAGCTCCGCATCAGCCTCAGCTCTTCTTTTCTGTAAAGTTGTTACTCTTTGATAGTAGGTTTTTCTCATGTAGGCAATCACAAGATCTAAGGTTTGAGGTTTTACAGTAATCTTTTTAAGTAACTCAACCATTGCGTCATTTAGTGTTTGCATTGGAACTGACGGACCACCGCATCTCTTTTTGCAAAAATAATAGGCATAACGGGCACGTTTTCCTTTGCTCCAGGCTCCGCTGAATGGAGTCCCGCATCGCTGACACTTTACTATCCTTCTTAAGGGAAAATCAGGATTATCAGAGTTTCTTCTGGATAAAGCCACATTAATATTAGTATTTCTGCCGTCTAAAACAGCTTGAACACGATAAAATAACTCATTCGTAATCAAGGGCGGGTGTTGACCTTGTACTTCATGACCATACTTTTTAGAAACTATTATTCCGGTATAAAATTTATTCCTGAAGATTCTATTAATTGTTTGCGGTCTAAGTTGATACTCCTTGTCTTTGTGCCTTTCTTTTATGCCCCATTCATTCATAATTTCAGCCATTTGTCGTAGCGTGGTCGTTCCTGAGCCCATTAATTCCCAAGCTTTTTTTACTTTATCCCAAGCTTTAGGATCTTTGGTAACATATCCGCTTTGGTTTAAATAACCTAAAGGAGCAAATCCGTTGTTAAGTCCAGCCAAAAATCTTGCTCTTAAACCATTTCTACTGCGTTCACCTCTGACGTCATTATCCATTTGAGCAAATCCAGCCAACATCGTTTCAATAAACTTTTCAGTTGGACTGTCTCCTGTAGGTTCGGATGTAGAGATCAGGACTATCTCAAACTCTAAAAGTTTCTTTCTAATTGCTAAATAATCGGCAGTTGAGCGGGAAAGACGGTCTAGTCTATAAACCATGAGAACATCAATTTCTCTTTTATTTTTCTGACAGAACTCAAGCATTTCAATCAAAACAGGCCTACCCACAATATTTTTAGCTGATCGTCCTTCTTCTCTAAAGATCTGAACTATTTCTACTCCCCGGCGTTCTGCTTCCCTAGTACATGTGCCTACTTGATTTTCCAATGAGTAGTTTTCAACCTGCTCTTCCGTAGAAACCCTTACGTATACAACCGCTTTTTTAAGCTCTTTTTTGTTAAGAAAATCTACTTGATTCATACCTACCCTCCCTTTAAAATCTGATTTAGTGTTAATCCGTCAAACATCTTTCTTTCAAAATTATCAAGCCAACCGTCTAAAAGAAATTGAATTCCGGTTATAAATACCTCGAGTTGCTCATCAGAAACCTCGGAAGATATTTCTCCCAGTACTCTTCTTGATTTTTGAAGCTTAGTCTCCTCCTCATGAGTGGGAAAAAACGCATTAAGACCTTTCCCAAGAGATTTTTGAGGATTATAGAGAGTTGATACAGCATTATTCTCTTTAATATCGGGTTGTTTTATTAGAGTAGGATTTAATCCTCTAAGGTTAAATAATTGTAGTTCAGTTTGCATAATTCAGCCTCAATATACTATCGAGATATAGATAGTGTATATCTAAATATAGATAGTGTCAAGAGGCTAAATAATATGGGACTTAGCCTCTAAATGGGTTTTTAAAATCGTTTGTGGTATACTACGCTCAGAAATTTTAAGGCTACTGCCTAATCTGCCCGGAGTGTATGAATAATATTCAGCAGTTCGAGGCCAACAACCTATTTCAAACCCTGCTCAAATCCCTGCCTAATAGTCCTATTGTCAAAACCGCATATTCTTTAATACCATACGTTGTCGTTTTTCTCATACTTATATTAATAATGTTTTTCTTGAGAAAACTTCTTATCTTAAGAACATTATTAAAAGGAAAACAAACCATACTAGAGATTACTCCGCCCTCTCTAACTGAGAAGGAAAGCTATACCACCGAACAGCTCTTTTCTCTTATCCAATCTCTTGGAAAGCAACATTCTTTAAAAGATAAGTTATTGGGAAAGAAAATATACTTTTCTTTAGAGATTGTTTCCACCAGAAGTGAGGGAATAAGATACTTAATCAGAACTACTCCTGAGAAAGCGAGTATCTTAAGAAAAACTCTCATTTCGTACTTGCCTCAAATTACCATTAAAGAAATTAAGGATTATCTTCCTAAAAGCTTAGAGGAGTTAAAAAAGAAAGAATATAAAATTATTGATTTTAAACTAGCAAACCATTTTGCCTTTCCCTTAAAAAAACATAATTTGTTGGAAATGTATGATCCTATCTCATACATCACCGGGATGATGACAAAATTAAATCCCGGGGAATTAATCTCGCTTCAGATAGTTTTAACTCCTGTAAAAGTAAAAGAAGCAAAGAAAATACAGAAATTTATTCTAAAAAACGCTGATACTTTTCACTATATTAATTCACCAAAGTTATTTAGAATGTTATCGAGACCACCAAGTAAAACGCTTAATAGACAGTCACCTTCAGAAAAAGACATTATCGGTTTAATTAATGAGAAAGTAGAGCAGCCGTTATTTGAAACATCAATCAGATTGCTTTTAATATCAGATCGTGGGGAAAACATTTCCGAAAAGGTAAGTTCAATCACTTCTTCCTTTAGTAGCTTTTCTTCATCTGAATATCAATCGATAACTACTAAAAAACATTTAGGCTTGAGAGTAATGGATAAATTAATATTCTTTTCTTTTAAGAATAGACTGACTTTATTAAGTAAATCATACTTTTCGGTTTCCGAAATTTCCTCACTTTTCCATTTCCCGTTTGCCAATACGGTTTCTACCGAAGATTTGGTTAAAACACATAGCAAAGAACTTCCCGCCCCATTGTCATTAAAGAAAGATCATAAATATGATGTTGTCTTTGGCAAAAATACTTATGGAGGGACAGATACTGATATTGGTTTAACTGAAGAAGAAAGGGAAACTCATATGTATATTATCGGAAGAACCGGATCAGGAAAAACAACCATGATGTTTTCAATGGCCAAGCATGATATTGAACAGGGACGGGGCATGGCATTTCTTGACCCTCATGGAGATGCTGCGGATGATCTTCTTTCTATCATTCCTGAAAGCAGATTAAATGATCTCGTTTACATAAACCCGATTGATTTAAAGTATCCGATTGGTATTAACATTCTGGAATTATCAGAAGGCTTAGATGAAGACGAAGCGGAACTTGAAAAAGAAGTGGTTTGCGAAGGAGTTATATCTTTATTTCGTAAAGTATTTTCTAAAGAAGAAAATATTAATGCCCATAGAATTGAATATATTTTAAGAAATGCTATCTATACGTCCTTTACTGTTCCCGACAGAACTATCTTTACTGTTTATGATCTTTTGAATAATCCACCGTTTCAAAAGCAGGTGCTTAGTAAATTAAAAGATGAAAACTTAAAAAACTTTTGGAAGTATGAATTCGGTCGTGCAGGAGAATATCAGATAGTTAAAATGGTCGGAGGAGTAACTGCTAAGATAGGACGATTTCTCTTTTCGCCTACTGCCAAAAGAATTTTAGAGCAGCCTAAATCAACTATTAATTTTGATCAGTTAATGAATGAGGGAAAAATAATTATTTGTAATTTATCACAAGGAAAATTAGGAGAAGATACTTCAAGACTTTTAGGAACAACTGTTATGACTAAAATTCAACAGGCATCGTTAAAGAGAGCTAACATGCCGGAAAGCAAAAGAAAACCGTTTTACTTATATGTTGATGAATTCCAAAACTTTGCGACTCATTCATTTACTAAAATGCTATCAGAGGGTAGGAAGTATAAATTAAGAGTTACTATTGCTGAACAATCTACTTCCCAACAGGATGATAAAAATATTGTTAATGTTATTTTGGCTAACGTTACAACCGTTGTTTGTTTTAGATCTGCAAATTACATTGATGAAGAATTAATGTTAAATCAATTTGCCCCTTATATTACTAAAGGCGATATCTCCAATTTGCCAAAATATAATTTTTATATTAAAGTCTCGGCAACGGAATCGGAAGAACCATATTCAGGAACTACAATTTATACGCCGCTTAAAAAAGATGATCAATTAATAGAAAAATTGTTTGAGGCATCAAGAAAAAACTGGGCAATAAAATATCAAAAACCGAAAGAAGAAGTTAATCAAAATGCCGATGTAGAAGATAAAAAAGAACTTGATGAATATGGATTTAGTAAGAAGAAAAAACGTTAAAAAATGTACTAGCGCGTTAGTACAAAATAATGGCAACTATTGAAGCTAAAACTAATGAATGCGCGGCCTCTTTATACTTATATTAATATAAGGGGACGTAATGAATATCAAAATAAGGATATATAACCCAATGTCTAAATAAAACTTCTGCTCATCTAACCAATACTTAAAATGTTTAAACCAATATTATTACCAATTACTAAAACACAAAAAATCATACTCTTTCTTCTTTATAAATTTCGCTTCATAACAGTACTACAATTACAAAAATACTTTCATCACAAAGACACACATAGAATAAGAGAATGGATGACAGATTTAAAAGACAAAGGGTATTCATCCGTAATTGTAGATGAGTCAGATCCAACAATATCACATATATTTTGTTTAGCAACAAATGCCAGATACATTCTTGAAGAAGATGAGAATTGTGACAAGAATTTCTTAAAAAGATTACATAAAGAAAAAGATATTAAAATAAACTCCAGAAATCATTTCCTCTTTCTTTTTGATATTTACTTATATTTTCTTTCCAGAAAAACTAAGGGGTCACAGCTTACTTTCTTAACACAGCAGGATTTAATGGGTTATGACTTTTTCCCCAAAGAGTTACCTGATGCATATATTGCAATTGAGAAAAAAGGTCAAACGGATAAATACTTTCTAGACTTATTTGATGAGTCCAGAAAACACCTCGGGGTTATACGATTTACTACAAGAAAATATATTAAATTTGCAGAGGACGGAGATTGGCAGGCAAACACCAAAAATAGTCCTTTCCCAACTCTTTTATACGTAGTACAAAATGACAGACGTAAAAAATATTTAATGAAATATGGAAAATATAAACTCAGTAAAACTTTTGAAGATATTTCTTTATACGTAACGACTCAGGACGCTATCAGATTTAGTAATGATAAAGTTAATATCTGGGAAAAAGTAGAATAAGCCGTCTACAATATTCTCTATTCCGTCCTTTTCTGATTACTGATTACTTTGAAACCCTCATTCATAATCTTATTTACAAGTACGGTAACTATTCCCTGTAAATCACTTCTTGTAAACTCGTCACGATTATCAATAAGATTTAGAATTTCATTTTCGTATTCATTTGTGAGCATTGGATTTATCATAATCTTCACCTCCTTTCTATATTTCTAAAGCCTGCCGCTTAAGGCGAAACGGCAGGCTCTCTTTCCTAACGATAGTTGTAGCTTTCGTATTCTGCCCTTATCGTAGACAATCTGACGGGCTCAAAAAACCTATCACGTTCAACACCCAATCCGTATGGCCCTTGTGCTTCTTCAAGTTCAGACAAGGAAAAGTATCCTAACTCCGGATATTCTCCGCAAACATATCCAAAAAATGTATCTTTACCGTCAAACTCGCTCGCATACCAAGTCCATTTAGTCATCGGTAAAAAGAATTTGCAGATAACCATCGGATCTTTCTCGTTTTCCTGAGAATATAGCGCTGGTAATTTACTTAGTAATTCTTTAGTTAATAGTTTCATAATTTCACCCCCTCTCTTTTAGAATTAGGTTTTAGGAAGCAAACCTGCTTCCTATACCTGAGATGAAATAAGCGGGGTGAGGATTACAAGGGCGAAGCAACGACTTCGTTTATATACCCTTGTAATCTGAGGGGTAAGACCCCTGGTATATATTTTTGCTAAAGACTAAATAATGATAAACTCATATTACAAATGAGAACAAATCATTTTTTTATACCTGTTTTTGTAACCCCTGAGGGAGATATATTCGTAAATTACTCAATTCATAACAAAGACGGTAAAGTAATCTTCAATAGAATAGAAGCTAATAAATATTACGGTAAAAACACGGGCATAGACTGGGAAATAAAAATGGAGGTTAAAGAAGTTACTTTTAATCTTCAAAAAGACGGTTTGGAAATTGATGAAGCCCCTGTTGATATGGTAACTATTATTAGGGGGATATCTAAAAATTTAAAAACTCAAGAAAACTATTACTTTACAGTTGCAAAAAAATCTACGGGCAGTATGGCTAATGAAAATATTGTATTAATGACTCTTGAGGATTTACTTGCAGATGAAAATATAGATTGGACCGAGAAAGCGGCAGTTGAAATGTTTTTTAATGGTGACGCAATTACTAAATTCTCTTAAATAAACCGAGGGCGGGAAAACCCTCGGTCAGTTTCTCACAAACCCCATTTCAACTACAAATCACTTCCCAAAGTATTATAAAGTATATTAATTCTGCAAACTCAATCTCCTAGTTGATGAATAAGTCCGATAGGGGGAGCAAATTAGCCTTAGATTTTTTTCTGATATAATTACCTCATGAGTCAGGAACAAGATATTATTCCTATAAGTAATTTTGAATTTGATGATAAGGCTCAGCCAGTCTCTTTCGTAGAAACTACCAAAGTTACTACTGGCGTAGAGTGCGATGTATATAAATTCACTGGAGATGAGGGTAAAGACTTAGGAATAATTAGGATAAATCCAGGTTGCAAAACACCTTTGCAAAGAGTTTTAAAAGGAGATAGAACTATTGAAGGTTATCTTTCTGGGAAAGGTAAGCTTGTCATAACAAATCCAAATAATACACAGACTGAATACCCAGTAAGCGATGACACTCCAAATCCTTTTACTGTTTCAGTAAGAGTTGGTGAACAGATGCAATGGCAGGCAGATGCAGGCTCTCCTCTAATGGCTTATGAGATTTGTTTTCCACCATACAAAGATGGAAGATTTGAAAATCTATAGGGTTGAACTTCGTCAATTCCTCGGAGGTGCATATTTAGCCTCAATTTGATATAATATGTCTGATGATAGACCAGTTTTATATTTCATTAGAAAAACCACTTCCTCCTAAAACTTTAGGTGAAATTGTTAATGAAATCTGTATCAAAGAAGAACCGAAACCTATATTTTGTGAGATTCCTGATGATTTATTTAGGAAATTTTCTTATCAAACATCTACTGGACCAAGCAATGCAACCTTATCATCATTAGCACCCGGGCCAGCAATTGGAACAACAGCTACAGCTACCTAAAAATAAAATAAGTTCTAACGTTGTCTATCCCTCGGAGCTAGATAATTCTTTCTAAGCTAAGGTCAGTTTCCAAAAATCCATTCTTCTTGTAGAAGTCGATTGCGGCAGTGTTGTTAAAATAAGAGTTTACATATGCCTTTTGAAAACCTTTTGATTTTGCCCATTTTAAGCTTTCTTGTATAAGTAATGTTCCTACTCCCTTAGATCTAAAATCTGGGATAACTCCCATATTTTCAATCTCTATATATTTGCTCTTGCGGTAACTTATCTCCTTTTTCCCAGCTGCTATATATCCTACTTTTCTTGATCCTTCCTCAGCAATTAAGCAGATTGATTCTGGATTGTTTAGTACTTCGGTAAAGTATTCCTTTCCTTTATCTGATTTTGCCCAATTCATGTCTAAATCATCATCATATTTTTGATTATCAATAAAAACCTCATCGTTTAAGTCTTGGAGATCTTTTACCTCGTTTTTTGTTGCAGATCTGATATCTACCATTCCTTAGATTATACCAAAATAATAAATTCTAACATCATATATTCCGCGGGGCTGCATATTTTAGCCTTGTGGATCTACTTTTTGAGGCTCTGGAATCACTTCACAAACGTCTCTTCTAAAAACTAGCATAGAAGAAGGTAAAAATGCCGTGGGTGCATGATCTTCCCACCATCTAGCTGCAAGAAGAGATTTTTCTGCCAATGCACCTAATGCAACCTCTGCGTCAATTTTATATCCGCCTAAATTTTGAGAAGCTCCGCCTCTTGCGCCATATTGCACTCGGGGTTCATCGTCTTGTGGTTCATCTGCAACTGTTAATTCTAATCCAACCCATTGTTTCCTAACCCATTCAGGAGCTTGTCCTGGAGGCGTATCAATTATTCTAATTCTTTCTCCCATGTGAGCATTCTAATAAATACAGGGTAATTGTCAATAGGTAACTGCATAATAGGTTCTTACATAGTCGTCTATTTCGCAAAGATTAACGATTTATCCTATTATATCAATCCTAAGTTCATTGAAGCGAAGCGGAAACCCTTGCGCCCTTCCGAAGAAGTAGTACTTTAACAATCGTGAAAGTATCAAAAGAGGGGTAAGAACCTTTTTTGGTATAATTACATCATGTGCGGAGCATACGGTTTCTTAGGAACATCAGGTTTTAAGTCTAGTATTAACATTAGGTTAAGATTTGACCTTGAGAATAATCCTCAAACTCAAGACATGTTTAACATTAGACCGACAATGAAGTCTTTGGTAATCACAAGAAACTCTCCTAATACAGGGAGACTTCTTCCCTTTGGTATTAAGGCAGTATGGAGTGAATCTCAAATGCTTATAAATGCTAAATCTGAAACCGTTTCTCAACTTAGAACTTTTAAAACAATGTTTAAGGATGGAAGATGTCTTGTTCCTGCATCCTTTTTCTTTGAATGGCAGAAACAAGAAGACCTGAAACAACCCTTTTGTATAAAAGTTAAAGGTACAGATGTTTTCTCAATGGCAGGCTTATATAACAATGAAGGTTTTGTTATCATAACAACAACTCCTAATGAATTAATGCAACCAATTCACAATAGAATGCCGGTTATTCTTTCAAAAGAGGATGAGGATGTCTGGTTAAACCCTGATAGTGAGGAAAGTCATCTAATAAATCTCTTTGTTCCATTTGATACCAAGAAAATGGAAGCCTTTCCTGTTAGTAGTTTAGTAAACTCTGCTAAAAACCAATCAAAAGAGGTTTTATTGCCTTTTAAGCCTCTCAAGGACACGAAGTCTTCGCAATCGAACCTGTTTGAGAATTAGTTTTCTTTTCTCTTTTGCAAGATTAAAAAAACCTATTGTGTGAATACTTATTTTTCCATATTCGGTCATAAATAAATTATACTCTTATTTATTCAGTTAATACTAATTTATATAATTCTTTTAAATTCTTAATTTCTTTATTTTTATTTTCTAATATGTATTTTTTACATTTCTTAGGATCTTCCTTATTAAACTCTTTAATACAACTTAGTAATAATATAGTGTCTGCGAATGCTTGCGTTGTCGATCCTCTCGCATACAAGGCATCGTAAACAAACATTCCAAAGAACAACACGAGATTAAAATAGAAAAACAACTGATTAATACATAATAGAACTATTAATAAACATATTATTTCTCCTAAGTATCGATAGATATATGTATTAATTTCTTTTGCATAATAATTAGTAACTAGCTGTATTTGTACTTGTTTAGTTAATTTTGTATCTATTAAACTTATATTAGTTTTAACTAATAAACCATTAATAATTTCTGTTTCATGAAGACTTCGTTCATAAGTATATTGTTTGTTTTTTGAATACCAAAAATAATCTGATATACAGTAAATAATAAAAGTGATTAATGAAATAAGTAGTGTATTTAACGTATGTGAATAAAAGTCCGCTTGACTGACAGAGTTAAATAATATTATTCCGAAAATTATCAAAGAAAAAACAATAAATACAACAAATTGTTCTGTTGTAGAATTGTCCTTAAGCATTATTGCCCTAACTTTACAGGATTTAATATCATCGATTACCTCAATTATTTTTCTTTTTATAGCGCCAAAGGTGATTGGATAATGCATTATTGAATCCATCATAGTATAGGTATATATTAACAAATTCATTTAATATAAGTGATAAAATACAAACATGTACGGAATTGATATTAAAAAGGGGGTAAAGACATTTCAAAATGATATCTATTTTAATAAGCGAAAGAGAAAATCATTAAAATCTAACTTCTTAAAAATACAAAGAAACATTCTTGAAGGACCGGACTTTTCAGAAAAACCAGTATTAGACAAAGAATTTGAAGAACGAAAATTTAAAACAGCAATGCTTAACTTAAGTGTTGTGGGTTTAGATTTTATAAAAGGCGCTGAAGAGTTTGATAAGGATACTTTATTCACCAATTGTAAGTTTGAACTTTATAAAAAACTAAATTCTTATGTTTTTAAAACTACATTTTTTAAACCTTTAAAAAACGAAAACAAAACTTCATTTCTTGTTTTCGAAAACGGTCTCCCCAAAAACACAAAGAAAAAAGGATATATAGAAAAGGTAAGTTACGATTTAACTGGATATAGAGTTATCGATAAGGGATCTTTTAAGCAAATTATTAAGAAGCTCAAGGAAGTAGAATTATCTTTCAAGGGTAAGGAATTAAATTATAACTTTTTACTTAAACTAATAGACAAAGATAAGTGGTCATATTGGGTGACGTTAAAATAAAAACAACCCACATCCGGATGCCCCCATCGGTGAGTCGTTAATTAAATAATTGTATATCTGTGGCTAGAAAGTCAATTTGTTTTATTGGGGTTTGGTACAAAACTATTTGCTCTTTGAATTTTTAGCACCTAATGTTTTATATTTTTTTTCAAAATACATATCGTCATATTCTTTAACAAATTCATCATAAAAATCTTTTCTACCTTTTCTTTTATGTAGAATATCTCCTACTGGATCTTTGCCTTCCATAGAAATATCTGGGATATAGACATCTTCTCTTTGATATTTCGGAACGTTTAGATAAGCCTTGTGCAGTTTTTCCCTGTATATTTCTTTTTTCTCTTTTGAGGATAATAGAAATTCACATAAAGTATTCAGGAAAAGTCTGATTGAATCTGGCTGATCATTAAGTTTACTGAAGACATCCTCAATGGATTTTAGAAAATCTTCGTTAGAGATTTTCCAATTAACATTTATAAGATAACTGTCATCTTCAATGGGGTCTTCGTTAAAAGATTCTATTGTGACCGGCCCTTTATAATTTAATGTGACTAAATTTTTTCTGACCAGATATTTAAAATCTTCAAAGGGAATAGCGTTCATATTCTCGTCAGATGCGTTTCCTAGCATACCAGTTAATTCTTTCTTGTCTATTTTAGGAATAAATTTTGACAAATGCTTATATATCCGTTCAACAGGGAGATTATAGAGGAGATAAGTACCCGCAACAGTTTTGTCTGCATACACCCTTAATTTCTCGTAAACAAAATGATCACCATGTTTTACATATGCTTTGAAAAATTGACCGGAAATAATATCCTTATTTTTCTTTTTATATAAGAATGGTGGCATTAACATATCAAGTATTTATATACTCTTTTAAAGAGTAATAAGTCAAATTATAAAATTACTCATGAAATTATCTATATATAAATATTTCTTCTAAGGATTGATTTTCAAATTCTTTTGAAATCGCAATTATAATATCTGTTAATTCTTTTTCGTTTAGTGTTGCCTCTTTCTTGGTGTCAAATACCTGCGAAATTACTTTATCCATAAATTCTTTCTTTGGTATTTTAGTTCGAAGTATTGGCACAGCTAAACTTTTTATTCCATATAAATTTGCCAAAGCAAAAGCAGAACGTAGTGCCCGATGAAATAGAACAAAGTTTAATTTATCATTTGGATTGTCGTTGTCTAAGTAGGGAGCAAATATAAAATGCTTTACATCAATATCGTATGCTTTTGTAATTACGGCATTTCCTATTTCACAAAATCCTATAGCTGATAATTCTTTGAGCAAATTATCTTCCTGCTCTTTACTCTGAGAGTAAGATTTATTAACAACATTTTTCTGAGAACTATTTAATTTTGTTTTTTCAAAGAAAGCTTGAAGTATGCGGTTATTTTTCTTTAATGTAAGGTCTGAATCACAGAAGCAAATTAGAGCATCGCCTTTGAAAGATAATATATTTTCAGATTCTAAAATGATCTTTACCATATGCTTATAATATCACTACTTGCTTGGATATTGACACGCTGACTCAAATTTGGTACAATTATACCACCATGAACCAAGACGAACTAACACCAAGACAACTGGAAGCAATAAAACTGATAAGAAATCATGTTGTCCACATGGGTAGGACTCCTTCAATAAGAGAACTCATGAGACAATTAGGTCTTAAATCGGTTAAATCTACCCAAGATATTCTATTTGCTCTTTTAAGTAAAGGAATTATTCAAAAATTCGAAAACGGTAATTATAAACTCATGCTTAATCCAGATTTGGGTCCACATAGAGCACAAACCGTAAATGTTCCGATTATTGGGACTGTCTCCTGTGGATCGCCAATGTTTGCTGAACAAAATATTGAAGCTTACATTCCGGTTTCCACTAATCTTGCAACATCGGGTAATAAGTATTTTTTACTGCACGCTAAAGGTGATTCTATGAACGAAGCCGGAATAAATGACGGAGATCTTGTTTTAATAAGACAACAGAATACGGCACAAGAAGGAGAAAGAGTAGTCGCACTAATAGACGAAGAAGCCACTATCAAAGAATTTCATAAAACGGATAGTGTTGTAATCTTGAAACCAAAATCCACAAATCCAATTCATAAACCGATTATTTTAGAAGCTGATTTCCAAATACAGGGTATTGTTGTATCAGTAATCCAAAGTTTGGATTAATTTATATGAATTTTTCATTACCTAAATTAGAAAACTCCAATGACTTCGAAGAATTAATAAGAGATCTTTATGCTTTTAAATTTAAGAACCCCAATCTTCAAAGATACGGTAGGAGTGGTCAACAACAACATGGTATAGATATTATTGGAATTGCGGGTAAAGACTATGTGAATAACGCGAATATTGTTATTCAGTGCAAAAATCATGTCATTGATATAGATGATAAAATAATTTGCTCTGAAATCGATAGTGAATTAGCACAGTTTAATAAATCCTCTTTCCAGAAAGATGATTATAATTTTGTTACGAGCGCAAAGAATTCAGAAAAAGTAATAAATCATGTTCAAAACATAAACATATTAAGACGAAAAAATGGACTAAAACTAATTTCTATAATGTTTTGGGATGATATTAGTAGATATGTAATGAGTAATCAATTTTTATTTCATAAATATTATGGTGATCAATTGTCTGTCGTTGCCCCCTTGGTATTTAAGATACCTGATGCTGAAGTTAATACTCGTAAGACCTTACTGTTAACATTAAGTGATTTTGAAGACAATACTAAGGCTTCTCATACATTACCTAAATTAAAAGAAATATGTATTTCCAATATGGGTGAAGCGTACAAACCCACACAACCTTATAATCTCTACCTAGGTATTTCTAGAAATACTAATATTACTTTTGATCAAAAAGTAGATCTGAGCATAGACGCCTCAAGTTATTTTAATGATGAAAACAACTTGGAAGAAAATTATAAAAATCTCGTTAAGACCCTTAATCAACTCATGATTGTTCTTCAGGATTCATTTTTTTCCAAAAGACTTGTTATGTTTTCAGATTTGGAAATTAATTTTGCTTTAATAATTGGGAAGATTTTGAGAAAACATAGATTTGAAGTTGATATTCAGTTTAAGGAAATGTTTTTAACCTCTAATAAAAATGACATTGCAAAATGTCAATCACAGGTAAATGAAACTTTTTTACCACCAATATTAGTATCTGATAGAACAGCGGAAGATTTAATATTTGTAGTAAATATGACATTACAAACAAATATTATTCCAGATATAATGACATATGTTAAAAGTTGGACCATACCCTTTCTATTTAGATCCTATGGTATTCTAAACGGAAATAGGGTAGAAAATTCCGCCCACGCAAGTTCTATTGCCAATGATATTGCTACTAAGTTACAAAATTTTCAAAGCCTGGGGTTAAAACGCATACACCTCTTTATAGCAGCTCCTAAGCCTTTAGCAACATTAATCGGTCATGAGCTTAATACGTTAAATACTGAAATTCATCTTTATTTTAGAAGCTTAGATAGAACTACCTATTTAAAAACAGGGATACTCAAAAATAATACATTCGGAGATATAAATTTATGATTGTTACTGATGCTTTTGATAAATTTCTCGAGAATATTGAACCTGATTCTAGGTATAAAAACCATGCAGCTGAAGCACATACCAGAGTAAGGGATTATCTTCAAAGCGATGACTCACAATTTTCTGAATACGTTATTAATAGTTTTCTTTATGGTTCTTATGCACGGCATACTGCTGACGGAAATATCAAAGATGTTGATATTGCAATTATTACTAATTTTAATCCAGCAAGCGAGGATGATAAGCCAAGTAATGTATTACCCAAACTTAAAAAAGCACTTACTCGTTTATATAAAGATCCTGGAGCTACTGATTATCAGCGAAAATCAATTCAAGTTATCGACCCATTACCAGATGAGCCAGAAATTGAATTAACCTTAGATATTATTCCAGTTGTATTGACTGGGACTGATCAAGATAAACTTCTAGTGCCTGATACTGAAAATGATCAATGGGTAGAAAGTCATCCTAAGGGTCATTTAATTTTTACTTCCACACTTAACGATGATCAACATGGTCAAGGTATGTTTGTTCCTCTCGTTAAGATAATGAAGCATTGGTGGAAACAACATTCAGGAATAGAAAAAGCAAAACCTAAAGGGTTTTGGCTTGAAATTCTTACTGGATATATGTTTGACGCAAGTATTAACACAAATTCTGAGCATTTCATTGCGATATTGAATAATATCAGTAACCAATTTAGTGACTATGAGAGTCTTAGCGAAGTGCCCACCCTACAAGATCCCGGACTTCCAGGAGAAACTCTAAAAACTAGCATGACTTTAGTTGAATTTGTTCATTTTATGGATGCGGTAAATGATACTCTAGCATTAGCCCAAGAAGCCTTAGCTTCACAGGATGAGAATGAATCAATTCATCTATGGAATAATATTTTCGGCGAAGATTTTCCTACCACCGAAAAAAGCACTAGTTTAGATCTTTCAAAAATTGTTGAATTTGTCAAAACTTTCACTGCACCCAAAGAACAATATTTAAGAAGAGATTTTGGTATTTCATTTGAAAACTCAAGATATTGGGTAAAAATTGATGCTTGGGTTACTAAGAATAAAGGATTTCGAGATAACTATAGCAGCAGACTTCCTTTAATTCAAAAAAAGGCAAAACTTCTATTTAAAATAATTAAAAGCGATGTCCCAGAGGACTATAAAATCATGTGGAAAGTAAAGAATACTGGACGTGAGGCTGCGCGCATAGGCCAACAACGTGGGGAAATTATCTGGGACTTGGGAGGTAAAGAAAAAGAAGAATCAACATTGTATACAGGGACACATTTTGTTGAGATTTATATTATAGACTCACGTAATATTTGTATAGCTTGGGACAGAATAAAAATTCGAATTCCTTAGCTAGTACGGATTAATTTAAATGAATGAAGCAAATTCCCTATATTTAAAAGGCGAAGATGATTCCTGCTAAGATTTGATTTTGTTATTGTATAATATGCTTGTGCCTAAAAAAAAACAATTCACTTTCATAGATTTATTTGCTGGTATCGGCGGATTTCACATTGCTTTCTCAAATCTTGGTGCAAAATGCGTCTACGTTTCCGAATACGAAAAATATTGCAGGATTACCTACGAAAACTACTTCAAGCCCAAGCATCCCGAGTTATTTAAGGACCCGAAAATATTTGGTGAAGACATTAAAAAAGTAACTATATCTGAAGACATAATTAAGGAACACATTCCGGAATTCGATATTCTTACAGGAGGCTTTCCATGTCAACCGTTCAGTCAGGCAGGTCAAAAAAAAGGATTTCTTGATAAGGTCAGAGGCACCTTGTTTTATGACATTGCAAGAATCTTGGAAGCCAGACAACCTAAGGCATATTTTATTGAAAACGTAAGAGGTCTTAAAGCTCATGACGGAGGAAATACGATAAAGGAAATGGAAAGAATTATTAAAAAACTCGGATATTCTTTTAACGTTTACTCCGTTAGGGCCTCAGATTACGGATTGCCGACTCACAGACCCCGTTTATATATGATCGGTTTTCGTAAAGACATTAAAGATAGAGTGAAATTTGAAGAACCAACTAAAACAGGATTGAAATTTACGCTTTCAGATGTATTCGGTAAGAAAATTAATAAAGAAATCGGATATACACTGAGACTCGGAGGAATGGATTCGGGTCTTAAGGACAGACGAAATTGGGACCATTATCTTATGGAAGATGGCACTGATCACAAAATAACAGTAGAGGAAGCAACGAAAATGATGGGCTTTCCCGATGACTTTATTTTTCCTGATGAAGTTTCCAAAAGACAAAGAATGAAACAACTGGGTAACAGCGTTGCAATATATGCAATTCAGGCATATGCTGCTAAACTGATGGAGGCACTGGATAATATATGAGCAGACTAACGGGAAATAAAGGCGAATGGAGTGAATTTTACGTCTTACTGAAACTGTTAGTTGAACAGAGACTTTATGCCGCAGACGAAGACTTAAATAAAATTGATAATATCTTTTATATTGTTCTTGCAATAATAGCGGGCAAGAACAGCTTCGAAGAAAGAAATTACGAACTTAACGAAAAGTCCGAAGACATCAAAATATTTAACCCAACAGACGGAACCTTTAAGATTATTGAAAAATCCGTAATCCGCAATAAACTGAAAAGTATCTTTAAAGTAATTAAGGATTCCGATAAAACATTTGAAATAAAAGAGGCGGAAGAGTTAAAAGAACAGTTGGAATGCTCGAATATTAAATCCCAATCAAATAAAAAAACGGATATCGTGCTTAGGATACACGATCTTCCGACGGGAACCCAACAGGAAATGGGATTCAGCGTTAAATCACTGGTAGGCTCCGATCCGACTTTACTTAATGCGGGAAAAACAACTAATTTCACCTTTGAAATTGAAGGCGGTAATATCAATGCCGATGAAATAAACGCCATAGAAACACGTACTAAACTTCTGGACAGAATTCAGGCAATTTATACCAGCGGAGGTAAGCTTAAATTTTCTTCCGTAGACAATAAAGTATTCGAGAAAAATCTTCAGTATGTAGACACATTAATGCCTGAGATGGTTTCGGAAATACTTAAAATTTATTACTCGGGCGGACATAATAAAGTTTCAGACATAGTAAATATTCTTCAGGAATCAAATCCGTTAAGTAATGACGTAAGATCGTTTAATCCTGAACTATATGCCCATAATGTCAAAGACTTTATGGCTGCAGTCGCTTTAGGAATGATGCCCAGTACCCCATGGGACGGAAAATTAGAAACACTCGGAGGATATATTATCGTAAAAGAAGACGGTGAAATAGTTTGTTATCATCTTTTTAACATGAATCAATTCCGTGATTATTTATTCAATAATACAAGACTTGAAAGAGGAGACACTAAAAGACATCAATTCTGTAAGGTTTATCATGAGAACGGGAAAACATACATAAAACTGAATCTGCAAATAAGATTCATGAAATAAACATTATGAAACTTTATCACGGTACGGATAATCCTGATTTTAAATTAAAATCCGTCAAGGACGGCTTAGGTTATCATCCCGGAGCGGGTCCGGTTGAGTTTTTAGGCCCGTCATTTACGGACAGCGAAGAAGTGGCCGCCTCCTACGGTAGAATCATAGTCGAAAGAGATTTTAATTCGAATAATCCAAAGAAATATAAAGGCTTGGAGGCTCTCAAAAATGACATTATAAAAGTTTTCGGCTTACCGACATCGGGCCAGGATTTAGGAGAGTATTACAGGGATATTGCAGACAGTTATAAAGTTAAACTGCTGGCCGAAGGCTATGACTGTGTTATTTTCCCCGAGGGTCTTAAATCGGCAACGAATGAAAAAACGGCAAATACGGTAATCCCCTTATCCGAAGAATTTTTTAATCAGGAGTAACTTCGCTTATCGTACTTATAATCTTTGCTATCTCTTTCTCGGGATTTTTCTTCAGATCTTTATCCCATATCCTTATTACTTTCCATCCTTCTTTTTTAAGTAAGGCTCTGTTTTTACGATCCCGTTTAATATTCCCTGCTATTTTCTTTATCCAAAATTGTTTATAAGAATCTCTTTCTTTTTTAAATCTTCTTCCGTGCCAAAACTCACCGTCAATAAATACGGCAACTTTTAATTTAGGGAATGCTATATCTGGCTTACCGTAAACGGAGTAGTGATTCTTAAACTTAAGTTTATATTTTTTTAACGCCTCAAACACAAAGAGCTCAGGCTTCGTATTCTTAGATTTAATCTTGGACATGTTATAGCTTCTTTGTTCTGCTGAATGTTTGTCCATCAAACGGATTCTAACACTTCAGAAAATCTTTTGAAAGAATGAGCAAATTAATTATAGGAGAACTATTCTAGTTGCTTGTAATTTCGTGAGTATACTACTTTTAAAGCTTAAAATTTATTGACTCTTCTTTAAAAAAACCAGACATGGTTATGCATTTTATGCTTTGCTCTCTGCAAAGTAATGGTATGCTTGGGTTATCGTTGCTGCCGTTATTTCCCTCAAAGGAAACAACTGTTAAATTTTCAACTTTTGCCAATGCAACTATGAATGGATCTGCATGAAAAGGTCTAACTTTATGATATTGTGAAACTTTTGGATATTTGTTAACAATCCTTTGAACAATTAGAAGTTGTTCCTCCGTATAAGGCTTTACACATTTATTTTGAATTTTAAACCACTCTGCAAGGTCGTCTTTTCCATTTA
Source organism: Methanobacterium sp. (assembly GCA_003151535.1). GTDB lineage: Archaea > Methanobacteriota > Methanobacteria > Methanobacteriales > Methanobacteriaceae > Methanobacterium_B. The sequence goes on along the minus strand of PLXT01000031.1, from coordinate 13,828 downwards.
TAATTTCCTTTTCTACTTCCTTAGGAACAAATATCCGATCTTCTTTTATAAGTTCAGAGATTTTCTCCCACAAAGGAGAAAAAGATTCCGGAGAATAATATACCCTCCAGCTATTTATAAAAACAGATGAATCAAAGCAATACTTATTCATTTAATAATTACCAAATCTTATATTCGAGGGCAGATATGTGTTTGGGCGCAATATTTAGTATATCAGCAGCATTATTGAAACCGATTCTATTATTATGATATTGATTCAAAACTAGAGTTGTAAATGCATGGCCATTTTGACTAATACATTTAATGTATTGAGGAATTATTATCTTTTTCTTAGGCTTTACAAATTCCTTTTCGCTCTTCTGCCAGTTTTTTCTCCAAGCTTTATAGAGATCTTCATCAATATAGCTAAGTGTTAAAAGTCTTCTCAAGAATGCTTCTTTGCTTACTCTGAATCTATTTGATACTTCTTTTATATCATCGTATTCCCATAATTTTGAATCTATACCGAATAATTTGCTATTTTTAAAACTTGCTATAAATTCCGTTTTGGGTAAAAGAAGTGCACCGGCAAATTTATTGCAAAACATTTCTATTTGTGCGTATTCATAACTATTTCTACTTAAATCATCTGGAGTACAAATACCAGATTTTCTGAGCAGTATATGTCCAACTTCATGAAACAAAGAAAATATTCTTCTATATTCATGTTCGCTAGAATTAATAATTATCACAAAAGGACTTGCATCAGCTAAACAGAACGCACTTACATTATCTTGTGGAAGGCTAAATTGCATTACGAAAATACTAATATTCTCTAAAGCAATTTTCCAATTTTTTAGAGCTTCTGAAGGACTTGACCATTTTTTTTGTTGATCAAAATTAATTTTAATATAATCTCTGAATTTGTCAGCAATTACTTCAGGATCATCATTAAGAGTAGCAATCGGAAATTTATAATTAAATTCATCTTCTTTTAATTCATTTATTATCGCCTGAGCATACCTGGCTCTTCTAATTGCCAAATAAGCTTTAGGACTAAAATCTGCAAGATAATCTGCAGCAAAAACGTATCTGAAGTCTTTTGGAAGTTCAACATCTTCTGGAATTTTATCTAAAAGGAAAAAGGCAAGTGGCCGCTTATATAAAGCAGCTAATTTATCTATTTGTGAAAAAGGAATTTTAGATTTTTCCTCTTCATAAAGTTTTAGCTGATCAAGTTTTATTTTAGTTTTTACTGAAACCTCTTCTAGAGGATAACCAGAAGTTTTACGTGCTAATTTAAGAATAGTTGGCTCGATGGGAAAAATAAGAGCTGACATACATTTACCTACCTTAAAAGTAGTATACCACAATCATTTCTCCCCTTGACATGTTCGACTTATTTTCGTATATTGTTCTCAATTAATTGGATTTTGTAGACAACTGCCTAACGGGCAGTTTTTTTGTACGAAAGGAGGTGTGAGTATGAAAAAAGCAATCATGTTGTCAGCAGTTCTTTTAACCTCGCTTATAGCGTCGACTCCTGCTTTTGCCCAAACCACCGGAGGAGTTTCTCAAATACAAACATTTATCGAAAGTATTGTTCAGGTAATGATTACCTTAGCAGGCGCTGTATCTGTAGGTTTTTTTGTTTGGGGAGGATTTGGATACATAACAAGTTCAGGAAATCCTGAAAAATTGGACCAATCAAAAAAAACAATTATGTATTCAGGGATTGGGCTTGCAATAGTTTTAGGAGCATTTGTTTTAAGCAGCATAGTAACGCAACTTGCAACATCAGCTTTCGGAGCAGGACACTAAACAGTCCTATTCCCTAATCTTATGAAAAAGTTACTAAGTATAATTGGCTTATTACTGTCATACTCACTAATTGCCGTGAGTCCTGTATATGCGGCAACTTCGGATATCACGCAATATACGAGTAATACATTAGGTATGATTACCTTGATTGCGACCGCTTCGGCGGTCTTTTTTTTGGTCAAAGGTGGCTATCAATATATTACGTCAAGCGGAAAACCTGACTCCTTAGAAAATGCTAAGAAGACAATCAGAAATGCCCTTATTGGCCTTGTAATAGTCCTAGGAGCCTCGCTTTTTGTTTCCATACTAAGTAATGCTTTCAATAGCTCAACAGGCTCTACAACAACAAGTGCAATAAACATTGCTCCCATTAATTCAGTTGCACCTGCTGACGGATTAACCCAAGTTCTGATAGATGCAGTCTCTTCTTTTCTTCAAAACATAGTCGAAAGCGCTTCGAAGCCAATCGTTGACGGGATCATGGGTTTCTTAACCACAACTCCAACGCTTTTGAATAACTCAGTTATTCTTAAATTCTGGTTAGTAATTCTAGGCATAGTTGATTCACTTTTCGTCGTAGTTGTAGCACTTCTAGGACTTCACTTCATGAGTGCCTCTACCTTAGGCTTTGATGAAGTAGAACTAAAACAACTCTTGCCCAAGATAGGATTGGCGTTTTTAGGGGCAAATGTCTCGCTTTTCTTAGCAGATTACATAATTGTAACTTGCAATGCATTAGTTAAAGCAGTTTTAGATTCAACGGGCGGATTAAATCATGCATGGGTAGTTAATGCGATAACCCTACAAAACGTAGTGGGTAATAACGTACCCATAATTACCCTTATCTTTCTTTTGCTTTTCTTAATTATCGCAATTGTACTTTTACTAATGTACATATCCCGTCTTATTATGATTTCACTTTTTGCCGTACTCTCACCGTTTGTCTTTCTGCTTTGGATAATTCCAAGATTTTCTGATTTTGCAGAAATAGCAGTAAAGTCATATGTAGTAACTGTATTTATTGTTTTTGTTCACGTTGTTGTTATTCAGTTGGCTGCTTCATTTCTCACTTTGCCGGAAAACACAAATAACTCTATTCTTTCGGTTGCTATTGCAATCGGACTTTTCTTTACCTTACTTAAAACACCATCTTTAATGATGCAAATGATTATGTACACAACCGGCAACAATGCAGTCAGAAAATTGGGAGGACAGATCATAAATGTTATCTCAACAGACGGATCAACAGGAGGAGCAGCAGCTGCTTCAAAAAGCGCTGTCAAAACTCCAAGAAGGGTGGTAAGAGCATGAGAACAACGGTAATACCAGCTCAAATAACAACAGTTGAAGATAAAATTGCAGGAAGTTTAAATATGACTCAGGTAATGCTTCTGATGGTTCCCGTTATTTTTACAACCATTGCCTATGCAGTTCTACCCCCGAGAATGCATATTGAGGTATATAAAATTGTATTGGTTTTAATAGTTCTTCTAATCTCTTTGATTCTTTCCTTAAGGATTAAAGGTAAAGTAGTTTTGAGTTGGCTAGTAATTTTATTTACGTATAACGTAAGAGCAAGATATTACGTCTTTAATAAAAACGATATATTTTTAAGAGACATTGTTCTACCAAAAACACAAAAGACAAAAGCAAAGCTTTTAGAAAAAGCGATTCTTTTAAATGAAGCAAAACTAAAAGCCAAACTCCCTGACATACAAGATTCAATTAAAATTAAAAACTTTATTAAAAATCCAAATTATAGTTTAAGTGTAAAACCGACAAAGAAAGGAGGATTATATGTGGTTGCTAACAAAATCGAACAATAAAATCTCATCCCGAAGACAAATTCAAATAAAGGAAGTTAAAGATAATATACTTATCCTTCCCGACAAACAATTCCGAATGGTGATTGAAACATCAAGTATTAACTTTGAATTAAAGAGTGAAGAAGAGCAGGATGTATTAATTGATAACTTTCAAAACTTTTTAAATTCATTGCCAAGTTCTTTACAGATTTTAATAAGAATAAGAGAAGTAGACATTGATAATTATCTGGAAAGAGTCGGAGAAAGTAAAACACGAGAAAGAGAAAAAGTTTATAAAAACCAGATTGATAATTATCAGGAATTTATTCAAAAGTTAGTTATCGGAAATAAGATTTTGGCAAGAAGATTTTATGTTGTTATTCCATATACACCTCTTGAAAAGAATAATGACTTTGAAATTATTAAAGAACAGATGCATTTGCAAAGAGACATTATTTTACGAGGCTTAGAAAAGTTAGGAATGAAAGCAAGACATCTTAATTCTTTAGAAATTCTAGATTTGTTTTACGGCTTTTATAATTCCTCCCAAACAAAAACCCAAGAACTTAAAGACGAAACTTTTGAGTTAATGAAAGAGGCATATGTTTAAAACAATAAACAAAAAACAAAGTAAAAATAACAACTTTCAATTTAATTTTGGCGAACAGGATCAAGTGGATTTAATTTCTTATTCAGGCCTTGAGGAAACTCCAAATTACCTGCAAATGGGAAACAAATTTGTGCGTACACTTTTTATATCCGGTTATCCTTACGTAGCTTCTACTGGATGGCTAAACATGCTCGTTAATTTTAATTATAATGTCGACATTTCCTATCATATCGAACAGGTCGAACCCGTCTCTGCTCTGCCTAAATTAAACCGCAAAATTACTGAACTTGAGTCAACAAAAAGATCAATGTTAAAACAGGGAAAAGTAATAGGCAGCGAAATAACAGATCCCTTAGAAAGTGCTATGGCGCTTAAAGATAAGATCCAAAGAGGGCAGGAAAAACTATTTCAAGTTTCAATTTATACAACCATAACCGCTGACTCTTTAGTTGATCTAAATAAAATTACAACGCTATTAGAAACAGTAATGTCGACAAGACTCTTTTATATTAAAACTGCCAGCTTTCAACAATTAGAAGGATTACAGTCAGTACTCCCCAGAGGAGAAAATCAACTTGCTCAAAAGAGAAATTTAGACAGTTCGTCAGCTGCACTTACTTTTCCTTTTGTTTCATCAGAACTTGTTCAGGAATCAGGAATTCTTTATGGAATCAATAAATCAAATAATTCTTTAGTTATTGTTGATAGGTTTTCTTTAAACAATGCTAACTCAATTGTCTTTGCACAATCAGGAAGCGGCAAGAGCTATACGGCAAAAGTCGAAATACTAAGACAACTAATGCAACAAACAAAAGTTATAGTTATTGATCCGGAACGGGAATATAAGCAACTTACTAATTCAGTTAACGGAACATATATCAGACTTTCTGCTAAATCAAAAGAAAAGATTAATCCCTTTGATTTATCAATAAATCTTAAAAACGGGGATGGAGAACTTTCTGAACACGTCCAAGACTTAACCGAAATCATTTCTTTAATGATTGGAGGATTAAATCCGGAAGAAAAAGCTATGGTTGATAAAGCTATCATTCAAACATACAAAAACTTTGGCTGGCTACTAAATCCTGATTACAAACCTAAAAAGAAAAAAGACCCGAGAGGAAGAAAACCAAAAGTTAAAGTATATCCTCTTTTAAAAGATTTTTATAAAACACTAAAACAATTAAAGCAAAAGAAATTAGCTCAGAAACTTGAGAAATATATTAAAGGTTCGCTCTCAAGTGTATTTAACGAACAAACTAACATTGAGTTATCTAATAGATTGGTTGTTTTTGATATTAAGGATTTAGATGAATCCTTAAGGCAAGTCATGATGATGGTTGTTGCAAATTTTGTTCATTCACAAGTTAAACAAAACCCACAGAAACGAATCTTAGTTATTGATGAAGGATGGATACTTTTACAACACGAAGAAAGCGCCAGGTTTATAGCAGGACTTACAAGACGAGCAAGAAAATATTATTTAGGTGTTACCATTATTTCTCAGCAGGCAAATGATTTTCTAAGCCAAGACTATGGTAGGGCAATAGCTTCTCAAAGCTCTCTTAGGATTTTAATGAAACAAGATACAACTACAATTAAAAAGGTCGCTTCTGAATTTAACCTAAGTGAATATGAACAGCACTACTTATTAACCTGTGACAAAGGAGAAGCGTTAATCATTGCCGATCAAAATCATGTTGCATTAAAAGTTGTTGCATCAGACAAAGAACACCCATTACTTACAACTGACCCAAGAGAAATATACTCTCAATGATGATCTTTAAATTAATAAACCTCTGGAATTTTAGAAGAGAGCTTAAATTTGTAATCGTCTCATTTTTAATTGCAATTTCTCTTCCATTTATTGCTGTAATTATTTTAATGAATGTGGGAATAAATATTGTTTCTGATTCATTAACTTCTTTTGATTCTAAAACGAATAAAGTTCAGATTCATGATCCTCTAACGGGAGAGGTAGTCAAAGAAATATCACCCGCTGTTACTTGGCCTGTTAAAGGAGTAATTACGCTTGAATTCGGGCAGTCAGACTTACCCTACGAAGTATTCCATACTGGAATTGATATTGCAAATCCATTTGGTAAACAAGGTGACCCTATTACTCCTTTTATGAAAGGCAAAGTAACTTATGCAGGTGAAATATTCTGGGGATTTGGAAAACATATAATCATAGATCACGGAAACAACGTAACTTCAATTTACGGACATTTAAGTAAAATATTTGTTTATCCCGGAGAAGAGGTTAAACCTGGGGACATAATTGGATTAGAGGGAAGCACTGGCTGGTCAACTGGCCCACATCTACATTTTCAAATTAATGTTTACGGATTACCTATAAATCCAAGGGTATTTTTAGGAGAGGGAAATCCGAATTAGTCGCACAACTCAAGATGTTCGATGTTTGATTTGAGCAAATTACGGGCTCGATTTGATACAATTAGAGCTATGCAAGAGCTTTTACAAGAAGTTTTAGATAAGCAAAAAGAAGCGAGTTTCTTATTGTGGCAGGCGTTACTAACTATCAACGGTTTTATAGCCACTATAGTTGTCGGAATTGCAGCCTTTAGTCCTATCAGCTCATCACCGATTTGGGTGAGGCTTCTAGTTGCCTTAATCCTGGTAGCTATACTGATAAGCAGCGGTCTAATTGCGCGCATATTCTATCTGGTCGGTTTCTCATATAAAAACATGGGTGAGATGATAAAAGATGTCAAAGAGGGACATAAAAGAATTGAGGACGTAAGTATACAAGAAAGAATGACTAGCGCTAATAATATTCATTCGCAAATAGCATTTGCAGAAAAAACCACTTTGGTGCTGCAAGTCATTATCTCAGTCATTTTGGTTGCACTGGTGCTATATCTGCTTTTTTTTCAAAGTAATGTAAGTACCGCTGCCTTTACTCACAGCTATTTGCCAAGACACATGCACTATTTTTATAGGTAGATATGGAATTATCAGACAAGCAGAAAAAACTTTTACAAGATTTCAGAGAATTGTTGGTATATGGCAATGATGAATTTACCAGAGTTGGTTTGAAGTTGAAGCGGACAAGCCTAAAAAAACGATTGCTATTTTTTATGATGGGTGCAACTCAATGCTATGCAGAGAGTATATTGAAAGTAGTTACACCTGTTAAAGAGCACCCAGCCATATACGATAAACCCGCATTATCATTACTCAGGTCACTTACAGAAAATCTTATGAATATTAACTACATTCATGCTTGCAAAACTCAAGCTAACGCTGCACGTTATTGGATAGATTTTTTGCAACAAACGGTTACTTTTGGCAATAGCTATAAAGCATTGATGGAAAAATATCCAAAGACAAAATACCCAGATTGGGACTTAACCTTTGGTTATGGTGGCAGAGATAAAAGAAATATCAAGAAACCGGCTGACTGGGACAAATTTATAAGAAAGCTGAACAGGCAGATAGCTAGTTTACAAAGACGGTATAAGCTACCAATAGGATCAGAGCTTCCCAAAATCAAAGAAAGATGTATTGAATGTGACAAATTCCTCAAAGCAAAAGGCAAATTAAATCAAGAAAATTGCCTTGAGAAGTTATATGTCACTTACTATCCCTATTTCTCGGGGATAGCCCACCTAACAGCCCCTGGCATTAATACATTTATCAAAACGCAACCCGACGGCTCTATAAGAGCTGACGTTGATTCACCCGCTGAGGAAATTGAAACTGTCATACCTGTTACATATCCGCTTTACTTTGGTATCTTGAGGTTTTTCTTGCAGAGATTTGATGCTTACGATGGTGCAGCAATGAAAAAGTATAGGCTTTTATCGAAAACGATGGGGTTTTAATTGTTATATTGAGTTAGACTTATTATTAAATTCTCCAAGAGCGTTTCAAATTAAAGATTGGTTGTTATACTGCCTCATTTAACTTTGTCGCATAACTCAAGTTGTTAGAAATAATTGAAAACGATATAATAATTTCAAATGCAGTACCTCGAAGACGAACAAGCATATATCGACCGCTACGATCTCTCCACAATAAAAGAGTGCTTCAAGGTTATTGAAATGTTTAAAGGTGTCTACGACAAAAGTTTAACTAGCGAAGAATTAAAAGATATGTCCAAGGAGGATAAATATAGTGACACTACCAAAATGATGTATTGGTATTTATGGGTTACCCAAGCGCAAGAGTATAAAAATAAGAAAGAGACAATAAAGAAGTGGATGGACGAAGATAAACTTAAACAAGACAAGCAAGATTATACTCCCGTGCCAGAAGGGGTACGCTGCCCTCTTTGCAATGCTTCTATGTATTTTAAATCCTCAAAGCATCTTGAATACTTCTTTGATAATCCCATTGTGCGAATGATGTTTCTTTTTAAATGCAGTAAATGTGAGAAGCAGCAATGGGTTTACGATGACGGTGAAATACGCGTATCAAAACCTGATCTTTGCCCTAAATGTAAAAAGGAAATAGACATGACGGATTCAGCCAAAGGGAAAGTTATTACTTTGAAATATAAATGTAGCACTTGTGGTTATTCAAAAACGGAAGTGCAAGATTTTACTAAAAGTGACAAGGAACATGAGAAATGGCTGGAAGAGCAAAAGAAAAAGGAGGAAGAAGATAAGAAGCTATTGGAAAAATACAGAAGCGTTTTTTGTCTAACAGACGAAGATGGTGAAAAATATGTATTTGAATTAGAAGCAATGGAGGTTGCTAAGCAAGTGGGTGAAGAAGCAAAGCAAAAATATGATGACAAAGCTTATCAAGTTGCAATTAGCTTAAAAAAGCTCAAAATTCTCGAACTTGAAAAACTCCTATCAGAGAAATTACTAAAGGAAAACTATGTTAAATTTACCCTAGATAAGCCAGATATAGGTAGGTACGTTGTTGTTCCTTTTAGTGTTTTAGATGCTAATTCAACCCGTAGAGAAAATATAAGCGAAGATACGCTTAAGAAGTTAATTAAAGACACGCTTGAGGATACTAACTGGAGACTGATGAGTGATGGAATACGCTATCGTCTTGGTTATCTTTCCGGAAGTCTTAAAGCGTATGAACAAGAAGAAGATTTACTTGAACTATCTGGAGCGAAAAAAGAACAAAAACCATCTAAAGTTGACACTGAAATGCGAATGAAATACAGCACCAGCACTTGGGTGAAACTTGCCGAAATACAAGGAGAACATGAAGGAATTGAAGCTACCAGAAAAAGAAGATTAGAAAAAGAACCGGAAGGATTTTTCCTGGATGCAGATGGTTCTTATAACTGTAGAATTTGTTCCGAAGGACATCACGGGAACGAATGTTGGTGGAACTTAGATGGTGTTCGTTGTACGGATTGCTGGAATAACATTAAGGAAGGTGTTATACCATCATTGAAAAAGGATTCGTTCGAAAATGAAGATGAGTGGATTTCAATCTCGCAATTAAAATCAAGGCATGGCATCCACCCATCATCTGTTAAAAAGCTAAGACGAGAGGGATTACTACATGGTAGAGATTTAAAGCGAGCAAACGGATTAGTTTATATGACCATATATTTAGTAAGCGAAAATCAGGAGTTTCTTAAAAAATACCCCGGGATCAAAGAACCGAGAAATACTAGTATAAATACATTGGATATATCGGGACATGTGGTAAAAATAGGTGAAATACCTAGTGAAGATAAAAGTAAGTAACGACTATATCAAACTATATCAGTTAGGAATTGAGACATTTCCCTTTTATACTGTCTCATTTAGCTTCAAATGGACGTAAATAATTCTTAAAAAATTATTTAATTAAGAAAAATATAAACACAAAGGCTAGTAATATTATTAATGCGGTCCATTTATAATAACCTCTGGAAGGCTTACTCATTTCAATAGAAGGATAATTAAAAGGTTCTTTCTCTTTCTGTTTAAAAATCTCAAACATTACCTAAAAAACTAATACGTAATAATTCTATTTATCTGCTCTTTCCTTAATAATCATTTGAGCTATTGCCTGCATTTCATGGGCTAGACCATTAATTTCAAGTTCTGTCAATTCTTTAGACCCAACAGCTTCCATACCTTTTTTGACGTACTCAAGAGCCTTTTGGTGATCTTTAAAGATTAATTCTAGGGATTCATTTCTTAGTTTCTGAATTTCTTTTTTAATCTCATCTGATGTTTTCTGAACGTCTTCCATATCCGGATTATAACTCAAATTTTTACTTTTTGCATAAATTATTGGTCTATAGTTCACTTGATTTCTTAAAAATGCTATAATATCGACATATGGATAGCTCATACAAAGATATTTACGGTAAAAATATCAAGAAATTAAGGGAAAAAGCCAAACTTACCCAAGCAGAGGTAGCAAAAAAGGCTGAAATAAATGTAAATTATTTTGCTGTTATTGAAAGAGGAGAAGTTGCTACATCTCCGGATAACTTACTTAGGATAAGCAAAGCACTCAAAGTTAACATTTCCGAGATAATAAAGGTCAAATAAACTCACTCAGCTTCAAAAAGTTAAACATTTCCATTGTAAATTCTTCATTATCTATTCTTCTCATTATCTCACGACTATGCGTTTGAGATAAAATGTTTAAAGATCCTTCCCAAAGTATTTTTCGATCCAAAATAGCCAATTTCCTGTGATGATTACCTACGCACAGTAAAGTTTGAACTCCCATTATTTCAAATGTTCTAATTGCTTCTTCGGACTGATCTTCCATGCTTAGCGTGTGTTCTTTTGGGTCTCTGGTCATAACATAAATTCTTACCCCTTTATCTAGAAGTTTTTCAAATATAGGAATAAACTGACTTGCTCGTTCGCCGGTAATGTAAGGACTTTCGATGATCACTTCCTCTCTGCAGTTGTCCAAATCCTCAAGAAATGATGAATAGAAGGTCTTTTCAGTATGAAGCTGGGATGAAAATAGGTTTCTCATTCTTCTTTTACTCCTTTTTTGATATAATCATTATCAGTATCCTTCTTGTATGCCTGTTGGATCTCAAAAATCCAGGCTAAAAGGTGTTCGAATGGAAGTGCAAGAAGGGCACACATCTCGGGGAATAGCTCAGTTGGTAGAGCGCGCGGTTTGGGACCGTGAGGTCGGAGGTTCGAGCCCTCTTTCCCCGACAAATTTGTTTTGATATAATTTTGTTAATTGCGGGTGTAGTTCAATGGTAGAACGCAACTTTTCCAAAGTTGTCACGAGAGTTCGATTCTCTTCACCCGCTCAAATCATTAACGGACGAAAATCGAAAGAAGTACTCTTGCGGTTTCGATGAATCCCCATAAACCAAGCACAATAAATGCAAAACCTCCGCCGATTAATACGAAAGGATGGGTTACAATCTGCACGGTTTTCTTAGGGAAAGTAAAAAGTCCGATGTTTAAAAGCATATGCCCCAACAAAACTCCCAAGGCAAAACCGAAGATATTAATTATTGAAAAAAGCGAAATGTACCCTGCAAAATCATCTAAACCCAAGATAAACGGAATAGTGAAGGAGAAAACAATTAAATTTGCAAAAGTGAGTTTTTTTGCTCTTGTTAAATTTAGGTTTGGCACAAAAAAACCAATCAAAGGTTTAAACAGCTTACTCACTACGTTTAGTTGAGATTGCAAAAGATATGCGGGCATCCTCATTCTTATAAAACTTTTCTTTTGTTTTAAAAACTCTTCAAAACTTTCTTGTGCCATTCTGAAAAGTACAACCGAAGCGATAAATACCATTATTGCCATTAAGATTGGAATTTGCTTGAAAAAAATCCAAATGGCAAGGACAAGAAATGTTCCGAAAGCGTTTCCAACAGCTGTTCCAAGCTCTATGGCAATTCTTTTCTTCCAGCCAGGGTTAGTACGCATTAAGTTACCGATAAAAATTGCAAAGTCAATTGCGGTTTTTAAATAGACTGCTATACCGATTAAAACGTCTCTTTTTCTAAAATCCAGAATTACCTGATTTTGTAATAGGAAAGAATTCAAAAAAAGGAGGAAACCGTATAAAAGGGTTGAAAGGACAAAGAATGTAAATACAGTTAGTATTATCGGTACCAGCTGCTCAATAAAGATTTTTTTCATCGGATAAATTCAATCAAATTATACAACAAAATAAAAACTTTTGTTTTATTGCGATTTTTTGGTAAAATACAACTATAACTCAAAATTCAAATGTCAAAAGTCAAAATTTTGAAAATTGAGAATTGAAAATTAAAAATTGTTCTTGGCCCGGTAGCTCAACGGATAGAGCGAGTGCGTTCTAAGCACCAGGTTGGGGGTTCGATTCCCTCCCGGGTCACAAATTTGGTTTAGTGAAAATACCTCAAAATTGAAGCTAAAATAGTTCGAAAATTTTTTGATATCCTATAATTATAGCTTCACGCCATCAAGGAATCGAAATCATGAGGAATTATGTTCCGTGGGATTAGTTTACCCTGAATAATTGAAGGGTTAGAAACTATTACTATGCGTATTGATACTTAGGAGTATCTAAGAGTATAATAGACATATGCAAGGTTTTGTAGGAAATATTGAAGAACTAACGCTATCCAACAATAACTTTAGAAAAGTAATCTATACCGGACAGCATGCACAGCTTGTTCTTATGTCTTTATTGCCCAATGAAGATATAGGAATGGAAGTTCATGAAACAACCGACCAGTTTCTCAGAATTGAAAAGGGCGAAGGAAAAGTTATCATGAACGGGGAAGAACATTTACTAAAAGATGGAAGCGCAATTATTGTTCCTGCGGGAACACATCATAACATTATAAATTCTTCCTCTACTAATCCTATGAAGCTTTATACTGTATATTCACCTCCACACCATAAAGACGGAACTATCCATAAAACAAAAATGGAAGCAAACGCAGATACCGCTGATCATTTATAACTCCGAGGCTAACATATGCAGCTCGAGAATCGTGACACTAATATAATCATGGAATTGTCACATATTTATGAGGCTTTTTCAAGCACAATGATCATACCATGGGCCCACCCGAATTATCAGAAGCTGGGGGATTGTTTACAATAGTTGCCATAATTTATTCATCTCCTATTAAACTAAATCTTATATAACAATAGTACCACAAAATCTTTATTGCTTATTCAAGTATCGAAGGTCTATTTTTATAACTGTGAGTAGCCAACAACTGAGGTTAATTTGCTCCGAGGGATGGATGCTATTCGAAACTTTTATTATTAAATCACTATTGTGCCTTCAGGTATAGTATTTTCATAACGCTTAAGAATAGTTATATTTCTTAAATTGGGTTTATAAAAAATGTATACCGTATCACCAACTAAGGGGATTAATCCTATTAAGAAACTAAATAAGATATTCCATATCATTTCCACAGTTTTTGTTTTTGGAATATGTATTTGAATAGCAATCCATACAATGTAAAATGATAAGAGAGCATCTGAAATATCACCTAAACCAGGAATTAAATCGATAACTGCACTTACTCCGAATCTAAATCCAAACAGATTAAACTTATTATCCAATAAATTTGCTAATAAACTAGCTAAATAAATCTTATTCTTCATATTTAAGGGAATTATATTAGAATGACATTTAAGCTTATTTACCCCAGAGAGGTAGACGATATTTGTATCATTACTCC
>PLXT01000136.1 GCA_003151535.1 Methanobacterium sp. | reverse complement strand
ACACCCACTAACTTGACAACCTCATGTTACTAGATAATTTTTATATTATAATTTGTGATAAATCTTAGCAGAAATTTCATTTATATTTATTTCTGTCTCTGATCTTTATAATTCCATATATTATAATTCCAATAACACCAGCTATAAGAAATCCTAAAACAATTCCAATTATGATAACACTGATACCTGTAAATAATGCAGCTATACCATTAGCTATTGCTGATATAATGTCCATAATAATAATATTGTTTTTTTATTATAAAAACCCAATAGAGTTTAAAAGAGGGTTTTTATTATTCATTTAAATAAATTTATTATGACTTAGAATAGTGACAATTATGAGATAAAACTGTACAGTTTGAGACCTTTTTTTTATGAATTTTAAGTACTATATTTGTTTTATTCATAAACTTTTTTTCAATGATCTTGCTTGCTTGATTAAAAGCTTAATTGTTCTTTGGAAAGGAAGCAAAGTGTTATATTAATTCATCAAGGTCAAATGGTGCACAGATTCAACTATTCATTTTTCCATGGAGAAAACGTTTCCCTAAACTGGTTATTATACAAGCCCTCAAGTTATCGATTCTACAATCAATTATAAAAAACATAGTCAAATTGATTGGATCTATCTCAATTGGATTGGGTATTCACAGATATATGGTAATTATTGCAGTTTACACTAGAGATTATGCTATAGCGTCATTATATACTCTGTTGCTATAGACTAAGTCAGTGACTTAAAAGTTTTGTTTCATGCTATCTTATTCCATCAAAGCTTTCTTAATTTATTTGACACGATCTTTACTTTGCTACCATTTTACTTAGAGGTTATGTTTGTTTAGAGGGTAAATAAAAATAGAGGTAAAAATAAATCGTTTTTCTATTCCACTGAACTATTATAAAAATAAAATCCAAAAATCTCATAGCTTGCAAGCAAGCTATTAAAAAAGAGAAAACAATTATTTATTTTCCTGTTTTGAATTTGAAGGTATATGTTGATAGAAAATTGTTGCCTGCGTAGTCGTTATTACTACTTTGGTATTATAAGTTTTACTACTATTTTTCATTTTTCTTCATGGTATTCTTCTTCTGCATTTATGTTCCATATATTTTCTTTTGATTTTATGTCATTTTTTATATTTTCTACTACTGTCATTGCGGTAAGCATGGAGTGGTCCATGTTGTTGTAACGGTGCATTCCATTTCTTCCCATTAAAAATAGGTTTTCAAACTGGTCTGTGAAACTTTTAATGATATCAAACTTGTTATAGGTTCCAAAGTATGCAGGATAAGTCTTTTGGACTTTTATAACTACACTATCAATTACTTCATCCTCATTTATGATGTCGATTTTTTCTAATTCTTTGATAGCAAAATCTGTGAAATTTTCATTAGACATGTTCCACATATCATCGCCTTCGTTGCAGAAATATTCAAGACCTATCCATACTTTAAAGTCATCTTTTACAAGATATGGGCTCCAATTGTTGAATATTTGAAGTCTACCTATCTTCACATCCCTTTCTTGAATGTATATCCAGTTATCAGGGATTAAATCGTTAACTGTACTCAGTTTGGTTTCATTTTTTATTTTTAATTCATTAAGAAGGAGGCCCACTGTTATGAAATCACGGTACATTAAACCTTGTGCCACTTCAGAAACATCACTAGGTAAATCTTCTTCAAAAGAATTTATTAAATCTTTAACAGGCATAGTTGATAAGAAGTACTCTCCCTCAATCTTTTTAAATTCGCCTGTAGACTCATCCAAAACTTTAATCGCATCTAATCTATTTTTTTTGCTTTGTATTCCTACAACCTTATTTCCATGGTGTATTTCTCCACCATTTTCTGTAATGATCTTTGCAACTTCTTCCCACAACTGACCCGGTCCATGTTTTGGGTACATGAATTGACCTATTAAACTTGTCTCAACATCCTTCTGAGATATAGAACTATCACTTGTGAATATCTTTTTAAAAGCATGCAATATTGCATTTGTAATTGAAAGTCCTTTTATCCGTTGAGATCCCCATTCTGCTGTAATTTGGTTACATGCAACACCCCAAACCTTTTCTGTATAATCCTTAAAAAATGTACGATACAATTCAACACCAAATCTATTTATAAAAAAGTCTTCAAGGGATTTTTCAGGTTTTATATGACTAAATGATGTTTTTATATAACTTAAACCTATTTTAACAGTTCTTTTAATTCCTAAATTAGAAAATGTATTGTAATCCATTGATATAGGATAGTTAAAGAATTTTCTAAGAAAAAAAATACGTGACAACCTGCTACGATTAAGCATCACTTCATCAACCAACTCGGGATCTGGTGCAGGGCACGTTTTTGTTTTAACAGACCCTATATCATGTTTAACAGATTCTTTTGAGATTGGTATTTCCCTTCCAACGGCAAGATCATCCTTAGCAGGAGCTCCTTGGAGAGGTAAAATATTCATCCACCAATCCATAACCCTTTCGGATTTAGAAAAAAACCGGTGACCGCCAATATCTATTCTGTTCCCTTTGTAATTGATCGTTTTAGATATACCTCCAATATCATTACTTTTTTCATAAATAATAGGTTTTATATCCGTATTATCAAGTAGTTCATAGGCTGCTGTCAGCCCAGCCGGACCTGCACCTATAATAATAGCTGTTTTTTGATTTTTTTGACTGTCAACCATAAATATTCCTCGTAAAAAGAGTTTCATTAAATGATCTATCTAAATAATATATATTTTCTTGCAAAGAAGTTCCAGAATAAAATGATAATTGCAGCAAATATCTTAGATATTAGATAATATATTTGAAGATCTTGAGTAAAAAACCATATAAAGACTTCATTAAAACCTAACCCTATTATTCCTATAACAGCAAACACTCCAAATTCAAGATGTCTATTTTTTAATTTCCTTTTATTAAAAACCCAGCTTATACTAAGGAAATAATTAACTATTAATCCCAATATAAAGGCTATTGCAGCTGAAATTAGATAATAAATACCAAAAAAATCAGTTAAGATAAATAATGATAGAAAATCAATTATAAAAGCTGCACCACCAACGAAAAGGTATCTGAACATTTGGATAGGAGTTTTGTACGTGTTATCTTTCAATAATTTTCGACTTAAATTTATTATTCCTACTTTCATTTTTTATATCCAATTTTTTTATTTTAAATTGTGATCATATGTAGTTATTATATAGATTTAAAGAGTTGTATAAATTCAATTAATTAATCTCATTTACGGATAAGTATAGTTTATTTCCCACCATTAACTGCATAAATCCTTAAATTAGGTATATTACCATTATTTACTTTTGTATATTTAGATAATAGGGCATCGTTATTTGAGTTTCCCCAAACAAAGTAGTAGTTTATTCTATATTTTTAAACTCTGCTTTAAGACATTATTGGTCATGTTGGGGTTGGAGAATCCATATTAACTTGTACTTAAAAGACGATTAATGTTAGCGATACCTATTTTTTTATTTTGATATAACTAATTTGATTTTAGTAATAAAAAATTCTGTCACAACCTAGCGAACGCTAACAAAAAAAATTATGAATATATAACAAAAATAGATAAAAATTACAAAAAAACCACCCGCAAAAATGTTAGAATGCCACCAAAAATTTATAAAAAAATAAAACAAAAAAAATCAAGTGAATAGAATTTCTCTTTAAGAATTTTTATTGAAGAAAGAAATATGAAAAATGGAATAATTTTAATTAAAAATTAATTTAAAGAATAAACTTTTAAATTTTTTATTTTTCCATTAGTAATTTCACTATAATTTCCCATATAGGTGGACTGGTTTGAATTGTCCCAAATAAAATAATAATCAATTTTATATTTTTTTAATTCACTTCTAAGTTTTGAAGCACTAATATTGTTTTGGGGCTGTCCAAATGATGTAATATTCATGCAATATGCCAAATAATTTATCTGTGGTAAATTATCATTAGATGCTACATTACCATGCACACCATATTGATTTAATATATTACTCTGATAATAACTGTCTTCTCCAGTATTAACATTTTGTAATAGATAATTTATAGGCATAGTTATAAATAAAAATGCAAAAGCTACTAAAACTAAGGTTTTCCTTACATTAGAAAACTTATCTTTAGTAAAGAAATCTATTTTAAATAATAAATTAATTAAATATCCGCCCATTAATATCAACAGAACAAAAATGAGCCATATATATCTCTCTTCAACAACAACTACAACGAAACTACCTGCTAAAATGAGTACTGTAACAAGATAGTATAATACATTTTGTGAGAGCAGTTTACGAGGTGGCTGAATACACATTATGATATAAGCTAAAATTATTAACAATGATAAAATTGAGAAATTGGTTAGTATGGTTCCGATTTTCAAGGTATTATTCCATATCAAGTTTATTTGATAATTGAAGTTATTCCAAGATTTAAACGGACTCCATTGTTTTGGGATGAGTTTTGAATTAATTTGATTTGGATTATGAATTCCTTCTATGTAGTCTGGAACTCCTTGTGATTGGGGGCCAACCAGTGCGTAATTATATTCTCCAGCTGTTCCAAATGTTAATTTTTGATCTTTTATACTTATTAAACCAATCCAAAGGCCACTTATCATTAAAAATATTACAAATCCTAATACTAAATTTTTGATTACTTTTTCTCTCCCGTATCTATCTGAATTCCGGAAATATTGAAATAGATTAAAGATTAAAAAGGTGGCAATAAAAAAGGTAAATCCATAACTTTTAGATAGATAAGCCAATGCACCGAATATTCCACATAATGCTCCATTAGACAACTTATTAGGATATTCTAAATTAAATATTATTTCTAAATAATAAATGAAAACACAAACCATAAGCAAATCAGGGGTTATAATACTCAATGCAAAATATAAAATTAAAGGAACAAACATTAAAAGTACAACAGTTCTAATAACTTCACTCATCTCTAATCTATAAGAAAGCTGTCTTATACCAATTATTGTAAAAAATCCTATGATAATAGATAATAACTTTGTTGATTGTAACCCCGCTAAAGGAGTATGTCCGAAGAAAAGAAAAGGAATTAATAACCAAGATAAAAGAGGTCCCCAGTAATCACTAATTGATCCATAAACATTACCTGACATGTATGAATGAGCAATATTTATATATCCTATCCCATCATTGTTAATTTGATATTGGTAGTATCTAAATAGGATAATTCCTAAAATTAGATAAATAATTAAAATAATAATCAGTCTAATATCAATTTTCGATTTGATAATAGGCTTTTTTAGTGTAATATTACAATTTAGTATACGCATAAAATTCCTCAGGAATATAATCTGGTTATATGGTATGTCTTATTAGTATTTCATAAACTATTAAACGATTTATTATTAATGCCTTGTTATTAATTCCATATACTTTTTTAGTTTCTGCATTATTCGTTTCAATTGAATCTTATAGTGTATCAGATTTAGCAACAATTAATCCTAAAAAATTAACTGAAAAATATTATTCTAAACTGAAAATGAGATTTTAATGAGATTAATTTCAAATACTTCCAATGATTTAGATGAAAATAAAAAAATTACAGAAAATAGAAGTAGATTAATTAAATCATACAAGACCTGAAAAAAGGGATAATAATTTTAATATTGACAATTATTTTTATCGAGTTATATTCAAATGATAGAATAGTATACAGCAAATTATCAGTTTGTTTTGTAGAAATGATTAAATTAAAAAAAATAGTATCGATATTTTTGCTATCACTATATAGAGCTACGTATCAGATTTTACTATCCCTTATATCTGTACTAATTTTCATCAATAAGACGGTTTATCTTCTTAATTTCACAAATATTCCTATAAAAATCATTCAAATATTTTTGTTATAAATGTTTCAAGAAAAGACATATAAAAGAATATTTTATAATCAAAGTCAAAATAATTTGATCAAATCAAGCTAAAATAATATTAAAAAAAGAAGAAATGGATATTAATCAGTCCATACTTCTCCATAGTCCATGAATTATACAGTATTCCCTTGCTATTAAATTGTTGACGTCGTCAACCATGAATTCTGCTTCGGGTACCATACCTGGTTTGAGAAAGGCTCTTTGAGTTCCTTTATCGGTTATGATCTCAATCCAAGCAATGTAATGTTTTTCTTCCATTGGATGTTGTACTTTTCCAACTTTAACCTTTACACCAGAATCTGTTTTTTCTATGATTGGAATATGTTTTTCAGCACCAACATTTTTAGGTGCGTCACTGAGTCGTTCCATATCACTTCCACAACAAGTGACAGCTTCACCCCCGCCTATGTGTATTAATTCAAACATGTTTCCACAAGTATTGCATCTGAAAATTTGTCCTTTTTCTAACATTTTTTATCAGTACTCCTCACATAATATTTCATAGTATTTACTTTCATGGTCGCATGCAGGACATTTTAATGGTGGTTGGGTTGCTGTGTGGACATAACCACATTTGGTGCAGACCCATTTGACTTCATGGTCCTTTTCTAGAACTGTACCTGATTCTACTATGTCTAAAAGTTTTTTGTACCTTGCTTCGTGGTGCTCCTCTGCCCTACCAATTGCTCGTAGTCTTATGGCAACGTCATCTAGTCCCTCGTCATCAGCAATGTCTGCAAATCCTGGGTACATTTCACTATTTTCATAGTGTTCTCCAGCTATTGCTGCTTTAATATTTTCGGGTGTGGTTGCCATTACCAGAGGGGCCTCAGCCTCTACAGTAACTGCATCAACATCGTCAAACTCTTTTTTTAGATCCTGGATCATTCTAAATAGCCATTTTGCGTGTTCTCTTTCATTGTCTGCTGTAATGAGAAAGATATCTGAAATTTGAACGTACCCTTCATTTTTAGCTATTTTAGAATACAAGGTGTATCTGTTTCTTGCTTGGCTTTCACCAATGAATGCTTTAGATAAATTCTCCAATGTTTTTTTCATATTACCACTGGATTAGTATTTGTAACTACTGTACTATAAATTTTTAGTTTGGTTGTTATGAAACCTTATTAATTATTTGAATTAAAAAATTAATTTTAAATCTAAACAAAATGGATAATATCAGATTTTTATCTATAAAAAAAGAAATTATTACTCAATCTATTTCATAACGATCCAAAAAAGGTTTATTGTTTCAAATCCTAAATACTTTTGATAACTTAAAGATTAACAATAATTATTTGATATAAAAACTAAAATTTATTGTGGTGATAATGTGGATGTGTCATGGGTAGATGTAGAGTTTGAAATTGACCAGAAAAAAATGTACGATGCTCGTTCTGACTCTTCTATTGACAGAATAGTAATAGGGTCTGAAACCATTAAAATTACTTATAATCAAATGTCAGAAAGACAAGAGAAATATATACGCGTTGTACTCATAGACAATCTTCTGGGATATGAGTATCCAATTGTGAGGGGTGAAGGAATATAAATTTTCATAATTTTTTTTAGAATAAATCAACATCAAAAATAGGTTACTTCCCCTATATTTGATAGTCATTATTTGAGTGTTTCTCAAATTTTCATAAAAAAATTGGTTGCGCATAACAATTTCACTAGAATAATAAATTTTGATTTATTAAAATTGTTTTAATTTTTAATTAAACGATTCTAAAAAATTTTCCATATTTAAAGAATTATTAAACTAACAAAAATCGATCATTGGGTATTTAAAATTGTGCCTAAATTATTTTTATTTGAAAGATTTTTATAAAAATATTTAGATAACCTAAATCTAATAATAATCTATAAAAAGAGAAAGAATAATAAATGTTTACGTATAAAAATCATTATTGGGGTTTAATTTTAGTTTTAGGAATATTCTTATCCCTATTAATTTGTGGAGGGGCTTCAGCAGCACAAGTTAATAATACCACACATACCTCATTAAATGATTCGAAAACAGTACAGAATAATTCTATTTTAATAAAAAATATAAGTGTTACAGAAAATTTGAATAAATCTAATAATTCAAATGGTACAAAGAATATAACACACTCCATATCTATTCTGCCATCATATTATGATCTTAGACTTCTTGGAAAACTCCCACCCGTAGAGGATCAAGGTTTTAGTGGGGTATGCTGGGCATTTGCATCTTTAGGTTCATTGGAGTCATGTCTTCTTCCCAATGAAACTTGGAATTTTTCAGAAAATAATATGAAAAATATTCTTAGCAGCAGTTATCCTCAAGGATTTGATCGTGAAGCTGATGATGCCGGAAGTTGGGAGGAGGCCACAGCATACTTAACCAGATATAGTGGGCCTGTAACATCTACACAAGACCCGTTCAACGAGTACAGTAGTTATTCTCCATCTGGATTAACAGTGGTGAAACATGTTCAAGACACTGTATTAATAGATCCCCGTAACAGTACAGGAACAATCGATAACAGTCAAATTAAAAATGCTATCATGGAATATGGTGCTGTTTATAGTTTAATGACTTATGATGATTCTTATTTTAATCCAATAACTGACGGATATTATTACAATGGATCATTGGATGTAAATCATGCTGTGGATATAGTGGGCTGGGATGATAACTATAGCAAGGACAATTTTATTAATGGAGCACCGGGTAATGGAGCATTTATAGTAAGAAATAGTTGGGGTTCTGACTGGGGAAACAATGGATATTTTTATGTTTCATATTATGATGAATATCTGGCCAACAGTGATTACAACGTTGTTTTTATGGACGCAGAACCAACCAACAATTATGACAATATATACCAGTATGATCCATACGGTGCTGTAGGAAACTTGGGCTATGATAGTGATGTGGGCTGGTTTTCAAATATTTTCAAATCTAACGGCAACGAAAAGTTAGAAGCATCTAGTTTTTATGTTTTTAGTCCAAATTCCAGCTATAATATATATGTTTATTTAAATCCTAAAGGTAATAGTCCGGTAGATGGTGTGTTAGTAGACTCTCAAAGTGGAATTATAAGTTCAGAAGGATACAAAACAATACAACTCAATAAAATTGTAAATTTACTTAAGGGGCAAAAATTTAGCGTGGTTGTTGAATTAAATTCACCTAACGATTTATACCCCATAACTATTGAATATCCTTTAGCTAGTTACAGCAGCAAGGCAACTGCTAATCCTGGAGAAAGTTATGTTAGTGAAGATGGTTACTCATGGGAGGATCTAACCAGCATCCTTCCAAATGCAAATGTCTGTTTAAAAGCATTTACTATAGGAAAAGCAGCCGATTTAGCTATTAATGAAACAATTAAAAACATAAATGATCACTTTAAGAAGGAAGTTTTATTAACTATAACTGTACGAAATAATGGACCGGGTCAGGCACTTAACACAATTGTTAATGATATGTTACCTCCAGAATTAACTTATCTTTCATATATATGTAACTATGGAACATATAATGCTCAGACAGGTGTGTGGAATATAGGAAATCTCCCTAATGGGGCTTTAGCAACTCTGATAATCAAATGTATATTAAACCATGGATTTGGTTTTACAAATAATGCGGTTGTAAGTTCATCATCATTTGACCCAAATTTATATAACAACATGGTGAGTCTTACTAAAAATTATATAAGTTTGAATATTGTAAATAAAGGGAATTCTCCCCATGAAAATCTAATTCCAATGCAAAAAACTGGAATTCCGGTCATTCCACTATTTATGGGTCTTATAATTTTAATGGGCGGATTTATTGTTACAAGGAAAAAATAGGGATTATTTTAATTAATATTTTGTGATGTATGTTTCTTTTTTATCAGATTATATTCTATTTTAGAATTATTTTATTACCAGTTATACATAAGAAATAATAGATTTATTGGTTTATTGATTTGAATTACAGTAAAAAATTACATCGAAAACACATTTTATAATACGTTTTTCAATGTTTTTGATTAAATTCAACATCAAACAAACCATTAGTTTAAATTAGATGACAACAAATTATAATCTAACTTTAAAGGTGGTCATATGAAACAAAAAACAACATTAATATCAATTTTGATAGTAGTTCTTGTATTTGGAGGTGTATTAATTTCAGGTTGTGTGAGCAATGGCAATAACACAACTGTCTCCAACAATAGTTCTATGAATAGTACAGGTAATGCATCTAATACTACGGCTGCAACTACTGTTGCAAACGGAACAACTAAAACAACATCTACAGCAGCTGCTACTCCTTCAAGTAGCACAACAAACAGTAAAACTTCGAGCTCTCCAAAAAGTACTTCTACATCCAGTGGAAATACTGGAAGTAGTGGAACTAGTGGTACTGGCTATGGATTAATAGGACAAAATCATCCAGCTAACCCTACAAATCCCAATGAAAATCCAACAAGCAGTTAGAATTAACAATATTATCTTTTTGAGGTGATAAATAAATGATTATAAAAAAAGCCATACCCATATTANNCAAGCAGCTTCAGCTGTTAAATATAATGTCGAGCATAAATACACTCTCCCTAACAATGTAACTATCGGTAATACACAGATTACTAATCCTGAATTCTTATACATACTAACCACTGCAACAACGAATGCAGCTAAAAATAACAAAAGTAAAATCGCTTTAAAAAATGTTTCAAAGGCTCCATCACCTAGTGAAACAACAACAGGTGGAACACTTACAAAGGCACAGTATCTCACTATTGCAAACCAAGTTAACTCATTTGTGAACACAAATGGTAGATTACCTAACTATGTGAATACCGCAGTTGGAACCATGAAGTATTCATCTTTAGAATATATGTTCAGTAAAGTCATGGCTTACTATGGTATAAACAAAGTTTTACCAAATACAGTTTCTGTAAAATCGTGGTATACACTTTCACTTGGTCCGGCAGCCACTTTAAACGGTACTGCAAAGTATAATGAAACTTTATTGGGTAAAAATTCGTTAGGATATGTTCTTAAAGTAGGTGCTTTTGGAACCGGAACCAACAAAGTTGCTATTATAGTAGGTGTACATCCCTTAGAAGTACAAACACATATAGCAATGTTAAATGCAGTAATGGCACTATCAAAAACTTTAAACAACGTTCAAATAACAGTTTATGATGTTGTTGTTAAAAACGGAGATGTTTACAGTACTGGAAGAGCAGCAGGACAAGATCTGGCTAATGAGTTTGTTGTACCTAACATAGGCACTTCTTACAAAATGGTGATGGACTGTCATGGTAATACCGGAAATGGGGTAGATTATAGTGGATATCCTAACTTTGTATTCGCACCACTAGAGAATACAGGGTCCTTAGCTATCACTTCAAAATTAATTCAATCGAACATGACCAAAGGTGATTTGAAATATCACTTCCTAGCAGATGGTACCAGTCCACAATATGTAACCATACCTATAGCTAAAAAAGGAATACCAACAATAGTATACGAACAATACATAAATCAAGCAAATTACGCACAAGTATTGTACCAACATGCTATGCAGGTACTTGAAGCCATAAATGCAATGTTTGCAAAATAATATCAGTTCCATAAAATGAGTCAAATCTTTCCTTTTTTTATGACTCAAATATTTCTTTTTTTAAATATTTTTAATTTCTAATTTTCATGTAATATCCCAATATCAAACCCCTAATTTTATTCTATATTATAGAATTCTGTTAAAATGAAATTTATACATAATTTATTGACCGATAAATATGTTGCAGTCTTTTCTTTTAGTGAAGAATTTATTAAACTAGTGAGAATTTCTATAAACCTCTAAACNNATGAGGTTAATAGAAATTCTCTAGTTTAACTTTCAATTTTTATTTTATAAACAATTTATATTTGGATCCTGTTCATATCGGACAAAAAAATATCTATATTGACTTACAATAGATAAAAAAATCCAATATTTTCGAATTGCTAATCAAAATGCAGAATAAAACTAGAAATATTTCTTTGTTAAAAATTTTTAAAACTTTTAATAAAATAATCAACATTCTTAATTTATAGATCTTAAAGAAAATGATAATAATTTTTTATTAAATATTTATACTTATTAAATACTACCTACCAGAGTGTTTTATTGGTTAATATCCTTCTATCTAAAAAAAAATAGTATAATTAAATTACAAGGTACGGTATTTAAATATGGGGTAGGACTGTATTGCATGTTAAAGGAGTTATAGAAGTATATAAACTAACAAATTAATTGTCTAACTTAAAAGTAGACTAATTGATTCATAAACAAAATTTTAGGGAAAATATCAAAAAATTATTTTTAAGTATAATCTAAAAATAAGATAAAAAAAAGAATTTATTCTGGATTAATTTTTTGATTGAGCGAATATATTACTTACTATGGTGGATAACACGTTAGAGTATAGGTAACTGTAACCATTATTTTTTAAGTATTGGTCTGGATGTGCTAAACCTTTGAATGATGATGGATCATAATTATCATCATGTGCCCTTGGTAAGAATGTTAATCCTGTAATTACTTGTGCAGGTGGCCAGAAGAGTGTGAAGACTTTTTTAGTACCTTTCAAATTTTTGTACCATGTTGAGCCCATTTCCTTTATAATTCCTGCATCGGCTCCACCATAAATATTTACTATCAATGCATTTTTACTTACTGAACTTGATGTAATCGCTGTCATGTGTGAGTCTGGACCTAAGCCCAGGTTATATGCATGTATTCCCATATTCTTTAATATTTGAACAATAGTGTTAATCCTTCCGTTGTCAGCACTTTGACCATTAATATTGTCACTGGTAATATAAACCGGTCTAACACCTGTATATCCATTTATTTTCATGCCCTGAAATCCTATTATTTCCTGAAATCCGGCAATTGGAATCTTTAATGTTCCGTAGCTTACATAATTCGGAAGTCTGCCATTGGTATTGTAAAAATTCTGTGCTCTTTTAAGTCCGTCTTTCATCTGGGCTAATGTAATTGGGGAGATCATGAAACTGGTTGAGAATATGTGTACACCATTTCCAGATAGATCTTCAACACTTCCACTGTGTATTAAAATTTGATAACTAGACCCTTTTGTTAGGGTTGTTGTTGGGATGATACTCAAAGTTTCGCCACTAATAGAAGTTTCAGTGGGATTAATCTTTCCATTACTGATACTTTTGAGTTGTATAAACTTATTACCATTCTTAATAGGTGTGTTAAATTTTATTTTAATAACTTTAGTGTTCAATACAATCGCTTTATTGACTGGATCAATAGCTGTTACTTTAGGTGTAGAATTTACAGATGTGACGTTACATGCTGATGCTGTACTCACATTTAAAATGATTGCCAATCCAAATAGCAATAGCACTGATAATAACAATTTACTCTTAATTTTACCGCCCCCCAATTTAACGTATATCAAATTCGTGACCATTTGATATTATTAAATCTAAGAATAAATCACATTATAATCACTTATAAAACCTTTGGTTTAATTTCCAAAAAAAGAGGCCCTTATGGCTGTTTTATTGATTTAAGACTTGTTTAGAGGTTATTGAAACAAGATATTAATGATAACTCTGCTCTGATGATATTTTTAAGAAATAAAGGTATTCGTCACTTTATAAGCTTAAATTTATGGTATCCTTTCCTTTTGCCAATAAGAGTATAACTTCAAAAACATCATAAAAAGGCATTTGATGGATATTTTAATGAAATTAACTTTATATAAGATTAATTGGTCAATTAAATGAGAATTAACAAGTATATCCTATAAACCCCTATTAAGAAGTTTATTAGATAATTAGAGGATTTAACCTATTTATTAATACTTTATCCATTTTAAGATTTTATTTAAAAAATTAATTTCCAAATTTAGAAATAATCTAATTAAAATTATATCATTTATTTAAAAAAGAAAAAAAATATTCAATTTATCTAATCAGCCGCATCTAATGACCATTCCAGTACTTTGTGTATTGTTGAACATATCGGTTGAAAAGTATTGTCTGTATGGTGCATTAACCCATGCTCCGTTGGAAAGATACTGTACTGATCTATGGTTATTTACATAGGATGTTGGGTACTGTATAATTCTAGCTGTCATATGAGCTGCTGTCATTTTTGTGTACAAATAGTCACTCATGGCCCAGCAATCTCCAGCACCAATACGTTCCATGGCTGCTGCAGTACTTGCTGAATGGCTATATCCATATTTTGCTGCTCCCTTCATTATAGAAGCTAAGCTTGCATTGGGATTTGTAATTTTTGTATTGATTTTGAGTCCTTGTGTTGCAATGATCTTTTGGAATTGTGCAATTAGTATATGGGTTGACCCATAACTCACATAATTAGGTAATCTCTGATTGTTGTTGAAGTAGACTTGTGCTCTGTTTTGACCATCCTTCATCTGTAATAAAGTTATTGGAGATACTGTGAAACTACTGTTATAATACGAATTTTCGTTTCCAAATTCGTCAATTACACTGTTTGCATTGAATATGACATAATATCTAACTCCTTCGCTTAATGCAATTGAAGGTGTCATATACAATATTTTACCGCTGAAGATGTTCTTAGTTGGAACTACAGAGTTACCATTTTTTAATAGAACATTCTGACTTCCAGACGTAACATTCTTTGTAAATATTACTTTAACGGTAGGGCATGTAGAAACTATTGTATTGTTGCCGGGAGTTACTCCTAAAACTTTAGGAGCTGTATGATTCACTCCAACAGTTTGTGTTGCAGATGTAGGGGTTGTAATAGTTGCTGCTGCAGATGTACTTACATTTATCATCAGTGCTAAACCAAATAATAATAGCACTGATAAAAACAATTTTCGCTTAATTCTATCGCCTCCGATATCTACTCACGTCAAATATGTCTCCTTATTTGAAGCTCATAGACTAATTAAATAATCACATTAATATCACATATAAAGGTTTTGTTTTAATTTAGAAAAAATGGCAGTCTCACGACTGGTTTTTCAATTTAAGACATGCATTGAGCTTAATGTTACAAATTCTTTCGGACAAGTCCCGTCTATTGGTATTTTTAAGAAATAAAGTTATCTGAAACAGTATATACCTAAATTAAGTACACTTATACCCTTTCCAAATTACTCAGATTAGCTACAATTATAAAAAAAACTGATGGCACATAGCTAACGTTTATATATACACTAACTCATTATATCTTTCCGATTCAGTCATTTAAACTAATTTATAAAAAGAAACACCTAATATTAAACCTAAATCAATAATTTGCCATATAGTCGTTAAAAGTATCTCATATCGAGTTTTCTCATCAACATTAAGTTATAATTCAAACAGATTACTCAGTATATTATACGAACCATCAAGTTAATTGTAAGAAAAATTATTTAAAATAGATTCAAAAGAAACCAAACCCTCAACAAATAAAATGCTTACAAATTTCATTTGTTTAAAAAAATTGAAATTGGTTAGAATTTATAATTTTAAATTTCTTTACATTCATAATAAAATTTATATTTGAATACTAGTATTAATTAAATATGAATTAATTTGAAGTTAACGAATTTTCATGGGAGATCGATAGATAATGGGTAAATTCAAATTCATTAAAACAGGTATTGAAGATGTTTATATAATTGAACCAACAGTATTCGGGGATGAGCGTGGTTACTTTATGGAAACATACAATGCTGAAGAATTTAAAGAAGCTGGACTTGATTTAAATTTTGTCCAAGATAATCAATCCAAATCAAAAAAAGGTGTTCTTAGAGGGCTTCATTTTCAATATAATAAACCTCAAGGTAAATTAGTCAGGGTAATCACAGGCAAAGTCTTTGATGTAGCAGTAGATCTTAGAAAGAACTCAAAAACTTATGGAAAATGGGAAGGTATTTTACTCTCTGAAAAAAATAAAAAACAGTTTTATATTCCTGAAGGATTTGCACATGGATTCTTAGTACTATCAAAAGAAGCTGAATTTACATATAAATGCACAGATTTCTATGATTCTAATGATGAAGGTGGAATTCTTTGGAATGATCCAGAAATAGGAATTAATTGGCCAATCAACGATATCATTTTATCAGATAAAGATAAAAAGTGGAAAACATTGAAAGAAACTCCAACAGATTTTTAATATTTAGTTCAACAATATATTTTGGGTACCCGATACAATTAACCGCTTATATACTTTAAAATTTTAAAATATATCACTTCCACATTTTGATAATAAAACTAAAATTTATTAATATCAATTGAACAAATAACTAAAGAATATACCAGAACATACATTCTAAAATTTTCATAACAATTCAACAATCATAATCAAAAATATAATTAATCTTTTTTAAACTGATGACAGTTAATATAATTATAATATTAATGTGAAATAGTTCAATAACATACAAATTTTTATAACAAGTATTATTCATCTAAAAATTGGAGAAAAATATGAAATATATAACTGAAAGTGAAACTATTAATAATCAAAAAATCCGATCTTATGATGATATAATATTAATAAGTATAATCACAATATTAACAATAATATCTTTTTTTACAAATCATACTCTAAATACAGTTCATACAATCCTTCTTATCATGTTTGGATCTATTTTACCAGGATATCTAATTTCAATAATTTTATATCCTGTAAGAGATGATTTAGAGAGAAATATTCGTTTAGGATTGAGTTTTGCTATAAACTTTCCCATGACTTCTATAA
Source organism: Methanobacterium sp. (assembly GCA_003151535.1). Taxonomy (GTDB): domain Archaea; phylum Methanobacteriota; class Methanobacteria; order Methanobacteriales; family Methanobacteriaceae; genus Methanobacterium_B. The sequence goes on along the minus strand of PLXT01000136.1, from coordinate 24,058 downwards.
TGGGATACATTCTTTACTACACTAAGTTTGGATTAGATACTAACTCTATATTATTCCCATTATCAATTCTAACTCTAATTTTAATAGTTATAGCATTTTTTAAGAGAATAAATATTCCAAAAAAATTGATTATTAACTTCTTTTTAAAATCCTTCTTAAAATGAACCAGTAGAGGATTGAATTATAAATAATTCTTTAACTCTTTTAATGAATTTTTGGTTTTATTATCATTCTTGGCTTAATTCATCAATTTGAGATTAAACAAATTTTTATGATGTCTAAATTTTTTGTAGTTCATCTTTTTGACATGATGAAGATACTTAATTAATTATTTACCTATAAGTTAATTATAAAATAAACAAATGTCAAATAGAATTTTATCTTATTAATGGAGTGAAAAAATGAAAGTATTGATTATAGGTTCCGAGGGAATGTTAGGACATGATCTTGTAGATATTCTATCTTGTGAAAATGAAGTCAAAACAACAACTATAGACACTTTAGACATTACAAACATAGATAAAACTATAGAAATAGTTAAAGAGATAAATCCCGATGTAGTCGTACATACAGCCGCTTTTACAGATGTTGATGGGAGTGAAGCAAACCCTGATTTGGCTTATAAAGTAAATGCTTTGGGAACTCGTAATGTAGCTGTTGCTTGTAAAGAAACAGATAGTGCAATGGTGTACATCTGCACAGACTACGTTTTTGATGGTTTAAAGGGTACTTCGTATTATGAATACGATCAAACTAATCCATTAAGTGTTTATGGGAAAACTAAACATATTGGAGAAGTTTTTATCAGGGATAATTTAAATAAATTTTACATAGTTAGATCATCATGGTTATACGGAATTCATGGACCCAATTTTATCACTACCATGTTAAATCTCGCAGAAAATAATAAACAAATTTCTGTAGTCAATGATCAAATAGGGTCACCTACATACACAGTTGATCTATCAAAAGCCATTGCTAAACTAATAAAAAAACCTGTTTTCGGTATTTATCATATTACCAACAGTGATTCTTGTTCCTGGTATGAATTTGCAAGGGAAATATTTGAAATTGCAGGAATTGAAGTTGAACTAACCCCTGTTACTACAGAAGAATTTCCTAGACCCGCTCCAAGACCAAAATTTTCTGTCCTTGAAAATTATAATTGGAAACTTGAAGGATTTCCCGAAATTCAAAGCTATAAAACAGCTATGAGGCAGTATATGAAATTATTATAAAAATTGAAAGGAGAAATAATTTATGAAAGGAATAATACTGGCAGGTGGATCTGGCACTAGGCTTTATCCAATTACCAAAGCTGTTTCAAAACAGTTGCTCCCCATATATGATAAACCTATGATTTATTATCCATTATCCGTTCTAATGTTAGCAGGTATAAGGGAAATATTAATTATTTCAACACCCCACGATCTGAATAACTATAAAGAGCTACTTGGCGATGGTAGTGATTTAGGCCTTAAATTTTCATATGAAGTTCAGGATGAACCTAAAGGATTAGCTGATGCTTTTATTGTAGGTGAAACATTTATTGGAAATGATAGCGTTGCTCTTGTATTAGGAGACAATATATTCCATGGTCACAGGTTCGGGGAAATACTCGAAAGATCTTCATTTCTAAAGGAAGGAGCAGTTATTTTCGGGTACTATGTTAAAGACCCAAGACCATTTGGAGTAATTGAATTTGATGAAAACGAAAATGTGCTTTCAGTTACAGAAAAGCCTGAAATTCCAAAATCAAATTATGTTGTACCGGGCTTATATTTCTATGATAATAAAGTTATAGAAATAGCTAAGAAAGTTAAGCCATCCAATCGAGGAGAACTAGAGATTACTAGTATAAACGATGCTTATCTAAAGGAAAAAAAGCTAAAAGTTGAATTATTAGGTCGTGGAATGGCATGGCTCGACACAGGAACGCATATCGGACTTTTAGAAGCCAGTAATTACGTAGAAGCTATACAAAAAAGACAGGGATTTTATATTGCATGTCTGGAAGAAATAGCCTACAATAACGGTTGGATAAATGAAGAAACTGTTTTAAAATCTGCTGAAAAGTTGGAAAAAACTGAGTATGGTAAATATCTTATCGATCTGGTAAGTCATAAAAAATTCTTAAGTGACGATGATTAGATCCTTAATTTTTTATTAAATTGATCAACACTAAGATATTATAATTTTTATGAATTTGTGAGTTCTATCACGCGGAATATTAATTTTGTTTAAGTTGTAGTGAAAACTATAAATATAAAATTATGATTCATACTTGATTATGACGGGGATAATAATATGAAAACAAATAAATTATTGATATTTCCTTTAGTATTCATAGGTGTTGCAATACTTTTTTCACTCAACATTAATGCAGTAGATGCTGCATCTACAAACACATATGTTAATGGAGCAATTGGGAACGATGCATGGAATGGTAACAGTGCTGTACATACAATTGGTACAACAGGACCTAAAAAAACCATTGGAAATGCTTTGAGTACTGTTGTTAACTATGGAACCATCAACATTGCTTCGGGTACATACTATGAGCATGGATTAACGATTCAAAAAAATGTTAATATTAATGGTCAAAGCCAAAAAACTACTATAATTGATGGTCAATATGCAAATCGAATTTTTACCATTGATAATGCCATTCATGTCAATATTATGAATCTACAATTTATTAATGGAAAAGTAGACGGAAATGGTGGAGCAATAGTCAATTATAATGGTTATTTATCAGTTTCTAATAGTACATTTAATAATAACAAGGCATATGGAGATGGTGGAGCCATTTACAGTGGCCATGGTTCTTTAAATGTAAACACAAATAGTTACACAGACAACTCAGCTTACGACGGAGGAGCTATAGCCGATAATTATGGTAGTGGAAGTGTTAAATATACTTTATTCACCCGTAACGGTGCATCACAATCTGGTGGAGGCGGAGCTATTGTCAATTATTATTGTACTTTAACCATGACCCAGAATACTTTTAATAGTAATTATGCTACCAATGGTGGAGGCGGAGCTTTAAAAAATGGTGGAGGTAGTGTTAACTCGATCAGAAATACTTTCAACTACAACTCAGGAAAGGGTGGAGGAGCCATACTTTCAAATACTAATGGTTATTTAGTTACAACCGACAATACATTTAAAGGAAACAGAGCAGTTAACGACAGTGCTGGTGGAGCCATATCTAATTCAAGAGCAAATGCAAAGATTGAAAACTGTAATTTCATCAGTAACCTTTCCGTCAATGATCATGGAGGGGCTGTAATGAGTTATTACGGTTATGTAGATATAACAAACTGTAATTTCGACTATAATAGTGCAAATTTAGGTGGTGGAGCTGTTCATAACGAAGAATATACCATGAACATATTAAACAGTACTTTTAACTATAACTCAGTTTCAAATGGAGGTGGTGGTGCTGTTGAGCAATCCTGGTGGTTTAAAGGTGCTTTAAATATGAATTATTGTACATTCTCTAATAATAAAGCTACAACGGATGGTGGAGCTGTCACAAATTATCAAGCAGCATTAGGCATTTCCAACTGTATATTCAAAAACAACCAAGCATCCAAGAGTGGCGGAGCAATTTATAACGGACATGGTACTTCAGACATCCAAAATGACACTTTCACCAGTAACACTGGCGGAGATGGTGGAGCAATAGCTTATTATCAGCCCAAAAAACACAGTGACTACATTAATAACTGTACATTCACAAGTAATGTAGCTAATTCTAATGGTGGAGGGGCTATTATAGACTATTATGGTGTTTTAAAAGTTGAATACTGCAAATTTTACAGTAATCATGCTTACAATGATGGTGGTGCTTCAATTAAAAATGGAGGAGGTAATCTAACAGTTGATTATTCCAATTTCTCCCAGAATACATCAGGACGCACATGGGATAATGAATACGGAATCTATAATAACGATGGAGGTACATGTACTCTTAATGGTAACACCATTACCTAAAAAGAACAGTAATCAAACGCTTATGATTAAACATTATAATGTAGAATCGAATATTCTAATTTGAAGTCATCCAAACTTCATTTTTTTTATTTAATACTCTGATCTTGGTTATTTTTAGTATTCTATTTGATTTAAATTGAAACATCTGTTATCCGGATGTTCTTAGTATATTTCTAAAAACTTTATTAAATCGTTTGAATGCTGAAGTTCTAACTGGTCTTGTTACTATGATATTTTTTAAATTTTTAAATGCTTCTCTGTAATATTCTTCTTGGTAGTGTATGGGTGAAAGCCCAAATATATGATTTTCAGAAGCCATAAACTTATCATGAATATTTATAACTTCAGAATTTGGTAATTTATATTTTAAGTATGTATAATACTGTTTGAGGAGTGCGTTAACCTTCTTGTTATAATCAATATTCTGATCAGGAAACAATTTAATTTCACCATCTTTCGAAATATAATTGTCCATGAGATATGTTTCATGTATAATAATATTTTCTTGACCATAAATTTCAAGCAAACCAGAAATATAAAGATCCACAGAATTTTCAAATGTTAGATGGTCTAAATTAAATTTATTAATATATTCTACATCTAAACCATCTAAAAATCTAGATTTACCTATTATGTCCGAAAATGTGAAAATAATATCTTTATATTTAACCAACATATTTCTTTCGTCTATTAAATCTAATAAAAGATATTTAGCGTGATTATATGATAAATTATTAAAGAAGTCCTTTTTCAAATCCATCTCTAGCATATTTTTTTCCCATGGAGATGAAAGATTTATATCAAATTGATCGGGAAATGGATTACTGACAACACTAAAAATAGATTGTTTGGCATAATATTTACCCAGTGTAATATCTGAATTTGGTTCGAAATCGAATATATACTTACTGACACTACTACCATGGATATCAATATCTGAAGCATAAGTCCCCTCTAATCCTCTTACAAGATTATTGATTTGAATTTCATCTGTTACCTTAGAATTTATATGTTCGCCCTCTTTCACGTAAACTCTTGCCCTGTAAATGCTATCTAAGTTTATGGGATATCTATATTTGATATCCTTGCTGAATTTAGTTTTTTTAACGATTTTGTCTGCATTGTGTATTTCACAGGAATATTCCAACTTTTTTCCAGCAGCTAGACAAGTAACTTCAAGTGCACCGTCTAAAAATGAGATATCTGCCTTTTGTATGTATGGTTTAGGATCTATGATGCTCTTATCAATAGAATTTAGTGTTGTAATTAAATAATCAGGATAATAATGTCCTAATGAAGTATGAGAATGGTAATTTGAAATATTCATTTCGTATTCCAATCCTTTTTCATCTAGTTTGTTAAGAAACGGCAATATATGTCCATGATAATGGTGATCCCCACGTCCAACATGTATAAAAATCTTTGGAAACTTTTTAAAAGGAATTTTTAACATATCGTATAAAATATTATCTAAATGCAATATATCCTCTTTTCCTCTTCCACCGGCTATAAAATCTAATACATCAGGAGCAGCGTGTGATAGGTAAGTTCCCACTCTTATTTGAGGTCCACCAGCTATTGCATATCCAAAACCATATTTAATTCCAAAGTAAAGTGCACAGGTACCTCCTTTAGAGGAGCCTTGTGAAATAATATTCTCATGTTTAATATCATATTCTTGGCATAAATTAGATAGTAAAGACATTACAGATAGTTCAATAGAATTGTCTCGATTCTGTCCAATCAAATAGCTGCCTCTCGGACCATGATCATCTAAAATGAATAATTTATGGGTATTTGAGTCTTTTAAAGTTCTTATATAGTTATATGCAGGCGGATTTCCTAGACTTGAAAATCCTGGGAAAGTTAATATAAGTTTATCTGTATTTTTTCCCTCATAAAAAAGATATTTAATGTCTTTAACACCATTATATATCCTTTCATTCCTTTTTATTTCGTCTGAAATTCCCATTTATGAGTCCCCAGAAGTTTAGATCGGAATTATTAAACTATTATTAAATCCTATTAATAATATATAAGTTTGTACTTCTAAATGTAATAAACTCGAATTTCTATTGGAATATCATGAAGTTTATGGTTTGATACGTCTTCAAACATTTCATTTTTCATAACAACATTGGTAACGATATTTGAGTTACCAAATGTGTATTTAAATTCTCCTGTTGTTATTGAATATTCTTTATCTAAATATGAATAGTGTAGAATGGATTTTTCAATAGATTCTGGCATGAGTTGCATATCAGCAAATATGAAATAGGGCGTATTATTAATTATCATCCCATTTTGATATTTTAAATAGTAGAGCGAATAAACTGAGACTTCATTATTTGCATATTCCTCATAAATATTCTTGATTAAATGGTTTGGAATATTTTCAGATATTAATAATGCTAATTTTTTGTTTTGATAATTTATTGATTCATAATGTTCTAAAATATTTTTAATCTCTGATTGTTTGTTTACTGTGTAATATAATGTTATAGTATCATCGGGCATTAAATATTCATAGTTTATTGCATCTAAAATTTGTTTAAATCGTCTTGCGTACGTGTGATATCTTAAGACTTCATATAAATTCTTTGATCTCTTCAATTCAAAGTTTGATAGATCTAATTCTTCTCTATCAATAAATATTATATTATCACCAAATAATTCTTCCATTCCCTCCGAATAATTCGAGATCACAAGAGTATTGCATAGCATAAGCTCAAATACCCGTCTTGCAAACATGGTTTTAGATTTTGTTTCGGTATTAATGTTTAAAGAGTAAAAACTCTCTTTATACACATTTTCAATCTCATTGAAAGGTACTGATGGATGCGTGTATTTAATATATTTTTCAGGAAAATCTCTATTTGGATCATCAGTTGTAAAAAAATGTCTATCGTAAATTTTTAAGTTGTATCCACTGTCGAGTATTTTATCAAATATATCCTTCATATCATAGCATCTTTGTGGATGTTGCTTGTACCAACTGCCGGCAAATACAATATCCTCAGTCCTTGTTTGTTTTTCGATAGGATTAAGAAGTTTTGGTTGTCCAGCAAACATTAAGCAATGAACATTTCCAAAACCATAATCATCCCTGTATCTTTGTACACAATTTTCGTCGGTCGTGAATATATGGTCAAATTTCAAAGCAGTGTCTACGAAATTGTGTACCTTATCATTATAATGGGTAGGATCTTCTTTATTCCAGAAAATAGTTGGAATTGAATTATTTTTACAATATTCCAGTATTGATAGAAGTATTAACCTATTTTCATTCTTAAAATTAATACTAGAATATATTTTACCCTTCCAAGGTCTTTTTTCAGAGTTTACACCACTCCATGCAGATTCACAAAAGAACAGGTCTGGTTTTTCTTTTTCAAATAGTTCCAACCAATTATCCGGTTCTATGACTACTGCATTAAACTCTCCTTTAAAACTGTTGTAGGTAAATTCATCCACAATAACCGCTACTTTAATATCCTTCGGTTGTTGAGGTCCAAAATTTTTACCTGCTGATAGACCTTTAGATTTGTAATTACTCTGATATTCGTAGTAAGTTTTGAGTGCTGCTTCTTTATGAATTATATTAAATCTATTGTTTGTTCTGTGAATTAATCTTGTAATCCTTGGAAATCGCTTTAATTTTCCATATAACATATTTAAAGTTATATAAACATATTTTTTAGTATAAGTCCTAGGTTCGCTGTACAATCTTTGAAAATTATCTACAGTTCTGACAACTTTCCGTGATTTATAATCTTTGACAAGTTTTTCGCTCTGTTGAAGCTGTTTTTTAAGTTTTTCGCTCTGTTGAACTTGTTCCTGAAGATCTTCACATTTCTTTTGTTCATAATTAAAACGGGAAACACTTCTTTCTAGTTGTTTTTTGATCTCAATAGATTTCTTTTGCTCATATTCAAAACGAGAAGCACTTTTTTTAAGTCTTTCTTCTAAATTTTGACTATTATTCCTGTATATCCAACTTGCACTTAAATTTTTAAATACTTCTGTTATAATTTTTTCCTGGGTGATGGGCTTAAAACTATTCATTTTTGATTCATGTACCGCTAAAATATTGAATTTTTTAATATCCACTATTCTATATTCTTCATTTTTAAATACTTCCAAAACTTTGTTTAAAGTGTTTAATGATACTTCTACCCATATTATCGGTTTATCTTTGGCAATTGTATGTTTCATTCCATTCAAAACAAATACTTCAAATTCTTCTACATCGATCTTAACAAAATCTATTTGTAAGTCTTTATTTGATAAGAAGTTATCAACTGATACGATTTTTATTTCTGATTCATCAACAACTTTCAATGAAGTAGATCCGTAGTTATTCTTATCAAATTTATCGATTTCAGCGTAACCGTCTTTTTCTCCTACTGCCAGATTATGTAATTCAATTTTAGCAATGTTGTTATTGTTGACATTTCTTGCTAAAATTTCATAAATTGATTTGACAGCCTCAAATGCAATGATTTTTTCTATATTATCGAATTGAGACCAGTATATGCTGTGATTCCCTATATTTGCCCCTATATCCAGTATGACCTTTACGTTAGACAGATATTTGTTCCACTTATCTAAAATTTCGTGTTCATAGAAATTGTTGGTATCTCTAATTATTGAAAAGATATAATCTTCTTGATCACCGCTTATAACAAAATTTTTTAACTTGTAATTGGTAATATCCATTGTAAACATCCATTTATATTGCTGATGTAGAATTTAATTTCTGATTAAATATTCCGATCAAGAGATTAATAAAGTATCAAGGTTATTGTTTCTAATTCTAATTTTAATTTAGATACAAATTTTTCTATATTATATTCATTCGTAACATATTCCTTCATTTTAGTAACAAGTTTGTTGTATTCTAATTCATTTTTGTTAGTACTTATGATTATATCCTTAATTTCCTTTATATTATCAACGATAATATCACTGGGATATACATATTCCACTCCTGTCCAGTTGAGTAGCAGTGCTAATGAGTTATCACACAGTCCTTCTGCAGGAGCAAGATGAAAACTTTCAATGTCGCTTAATGAAAGAACATATCCTATATTAGAAAACATATCAGCCTGTTCTATCCATCCTTTACGTATAACTGAATCTTCTAAATGATTTTCTTTTATATAATTTTCACATTCATGGAAATATAATTTTTCCTCAGGATTGTTCCATACCCAATCCACTTCTTTGTAGTCTTTACCAATTAAATAAAGTTTATATTCTTCATCATGTTTTTTAAGCATCTTAATTATTTTAAGACCCTTAAGTAATCCCTTCCATTTAGGTATGTATCCCACAATGGCGAGATTGTGTTTATAGTCTCCTGTCTTAATTCCACTGTAGATATCAGTTTCAACATAGTTGCTCAATAATATCATCTTTTCGCGTGGTATTTTGAAGGTATTATGGAACAATTCAAGATAATAGTAACTAACTGTTATTACTCCATCTACTTTTTTATAATCTATTTTGTTTCCAAATTCCCTTTTCGCCTCAAATTTATGTGCCCTTAGCAGAAGCTTTTGATGATTAAATTTTCTAATTGAATACCATACTGAATTGCCTAATAACCACTCACAGAAGATAATATCTGCCCAATTCAAATGTAATTTACTCTTTTTTTCATTATGCGAATTATGACTGCTCCATTCATCAACTTGTATGTTATAATCATCTTCGAGATATTTGATAACCGGTTTAATAAATTTGAGATCGTATCCAGCTATAAGAAGTCTTTTTTTGGACACATCTAAAAAATTTTGGTAATCATTCTCTATTATTGAATTATAAACTTCCACATATCTTTCATGCAGATGTAAATTTGTCAGGTATTTCCTATTTTCAACTGTAAATTTACTTAATTTTGAAAAACATTTCTCTGATATTTTTCCATTAGAATAAAAAACGATAGATTTAATACTGTTTTGAATTGCAACAGGGAGTCTTAACTCATAATAACTTATTTTAATTGATTTTAACTTTTTTTCAGCATTTTCCCACACAGCTATATGGTCTGATAATTCTTTATCTTGATAATTTTGTGTAGAGGATAAATTTCCCTTATTTGATCTTTTGTAATGATGTTGAATAAAAGAGTTATAATATTCTATTTTGGGATTACAAGCAAATATATCGGCATAAAATATGGTATCTTCACCTAATTTATAGTTCTTATTGAATTTAATTTGGTTATCGATTAGAAATTCTCTCTTAATGATAATATCAATTCTAGTGCTCTGATGAGATAGTATTTTTTTCATCACATCGATATTATTGGAGTTATTACATTTGATCTTACCCACATCGAAAATTTTCTTGCCATTATACACTCGAGTATATCCTTTGATACAATCTAGGTCCTGCAATTTCGCATAATTTACCATTTCAATAAGATTGTCTGCATGCATTTCATCATCATCATCTAAAAATGTGATAAACCTGCCTTCTGCATTTTCTATTCCAACATTTCTCGGTGTAGACGGACCTCCAGTGTTCTCATCGAGTTTTATAAACTTTATATTATCATATAATTCCACAAGATTTTGNNTTTTCAATTATTATTGGAGTTTCATCTTTAGAACAGTCATCTATAACAATAATTTCTATTTTAGATCTGTTAATAGTATCTAAAACAGATAATACCGACCTTTTAATAGTGTTCTGAGCATTATATGATGTAATTATTACTGATATTTCTATCATAAATTTTCTCCTATTTCAGAAAATATATAACAAATTTTTTAATATGATATATAAATTGACTGTTCTAAATTTGGATCAATTATTTGTTAAAAATCTGTATTATCATCCCTTTAATTCGATTTTTAAGAGTGATTATAAGATTTTGATATATGATCTTCTGTTCCTTCTTATCAAATGATAAAATTTATCCTCTACCCACACCTTTGAAAATCACACCTTCAGAAGTGAATTTGTTCGGATCTAGAATGGGTCTGGTACACACTAAAACTTTTTTTGTTATCATTTCAGGTTTAATTTGCTTGTACTCGTCATGATCTGTGACTAATACTACACAATCACAGTTTAAGACTTTATACAAATCTGCTGGTTCTGCTCCTAGTGATTTTATAATATCTTTTGGTGTATGTGGATCGTGTGCATATACATTTGAATCTGACTTCTTCAACAAATTAATCAATGGTCTTGCTGGAGTTTCTCTTGCATCGGCCACATTGCCTTTGTAGGCAACTCCCAATATACCAATATTAGAATTTTTAATTGATTTACCAACTTCGCATAATGCTTCATTGATAAGTTTCAGTATATGTTTAGGCATTCCTTCATTGATATGTCTTGCAGTTTTTATGATTGGTGCTTCTAATCCATTTAATTCAGCAATTTCAACTATGAAATATGGATCTATTGCTAAACAATGCCCACCCACACCAGGTCCAGGTGTATGAATATTCACTCGGGGATGGTGATTTGCAGCATTGATAGCTTCGATGGCATCAACACCTAAACCTTCACAGATCATTGCTATTTCATTGGATAATGCTATATTTACGTCTCTGTAAGTATTTTCGATCAGTTTGATTGTTTCAGCTGTTATCAAATTTTTAACCTTGATAATTTCGCCCTCTGTTATCTTACTGTACAATGAAGCAGCAGTATCTACACTTTTTTTATCTATTCCACCAATTACCCTTGCATTATGGGTCATTTCATAGATAGTATTGTTAGGAATGGCACGTTCAGGGGTGTAAGCCACACTAAAATCTTTTCCTGCTTTTAGACCGCTTTTTTCTAAAATGGGTATTACTATATTGTGGCATGTACCCTGTGGTACAGTACTTTCTACTATTACTAAATTACCAGGTTTTAGACACTTTGAAATTGTTTCACTCGTTGATTTAACTGCACTTAGATCTGCTCTGTTTAAATCATCCATTGGTGTAGGTACGATTATTATCATCACATCAGAATTTTCAGCAGCCTTAATACCATCATCGGTTGCATGCAGTTTCCCAAGTTTTACTGCAGAGTGGACCAGTTGATCCAGACCGGGCTCATCAAGTGGGGATTTGCCCTCATTGATCATACTTAATCTTTCTTTATTTCTTGCAACACCCGTAACGTTTATTCCTTGATTTGCAAAAAGAGATGCTGTAGGAAGTCCGATATATCCAAGACCAAAAATTGAAATTTGTAAAGTTTCATCAATCATTTATTATCAACTCGTTTAATCTTTTTTTAAGATCCTTAACAATTAAAACTACTATTTTAATAATTAAGATCCTGTTAAAATGCATTTATATATATATAGAATAGATAAGGCATTTTGATTTTTTTTTAAAAAATTTTATATTTAAATTAAATTGTTTGTTTTTGTATCTTATTTAAATGTTATTATACTCTAATGTTTTATAAAATACTATAAATCACACACTCTATATGATTTTCTATTATTATAATAATTATGTGATTCATATAGGATTTAAAATAAAAAAGAAGTAGAAATTACAAATTAATGAAGTCAAAAAGGTTATAAACCATAAATAAATAATCCATAAATATTAATTACGATCTTTAATCTTACATTAAGATTTATATTAAAAAAAATTTATTTCTATAAACTAAATTGATAAAGAATTTGAATTCATAAACCTATAATTATAACAACGGTTGTAATAGAATAATGTAAGATAGGAGAAATTTTTTTAGTATTACAATTCCATAAATGTAATAAATTTCGTTTTCATGAAATTAATTTATCCAATTCACAAATTTATATAATTCTAAAATAAATATTGATGAGGCTTATAATGGTATTTAATAGATTATTTGAACACAGATTTGTTATAAACTTTATAAAATATAGATATTTACTTTCTGAACTTGTAAAAAGGGATATAAAGATCAAATATCGAAGATCTGTTCTGGGTATATTCTGGAGTTTTTTACAGCCATTGTTAACCATGATAGTGTTCACGATAGTATTTTCAACACTTTTTAAAGGAAGTATAACTCATTATCCAGTATATATATTATCGGGAAAACTTGCTTATGATTTCTTTTCACAGGGATCTAGCGCGGCTATGGGTTCAATTACTAGGAACGCTTCGATGATCAACAAGATATACTTACCCAAATATATGTATCCCCTGAGTGTTGTAACATCAAATTTTATAACGTTTATGTTTTCGATGATAATACTTATTTCGGTAATGATTGTAACACATGTACCGTTTACTATTTATATTCTCCTGGCAGGAATTCCAATTATTTTGTCGATAATGTTCTGTCTAGGTGCTGGTCTGGTACTTGCAACTGTTTCGGTATTTTTCAGAGATACTATACATTTATACGGAGTTTTTACCCTGTTGCTTTTGTATGGAAGTGCAATCTTTTATCCAATACGTATTGTACCCCAAAGTTTGCAATTCTTATTTGCATTGAATCCGTTATATGCAATAATTACATTATTTAGGGATTCATTTTTGTATGGGACGATCTTTGAAACTTCACAGCTATTATATGCGACAATATGGTCAATAGCAATTTTGTTTATAGGTATATTACTGTTCTACAGATATAAGGATAAATTTGTTCTGTATATTTAATTTAATATTAGATTAATTAAGGTGATAATAGTGGGAGAATATGTTATTCAAGTCAAAAATGTTGGTATGGAATTTAATTTAAGTCAAGAAAAAGTAGATAATCTTAAAGAATATGTAATAAAATTATTGAAACGTGAACTGTTCTATCAAGAATTCTGGGCACTTAAAGATGTATCATTTAACATAGAAAAAGGGGATAGGGTGGGAATTATTGGATTAAATGGTGCAGGTAAAAGTACTATACTCAAAATAATTGCAGGTGTAATGAAACCCACCAAAGGCAGTGTGAGGACTAAAGGTAGAATTGTTCCTCTTTTAGAATTAGGAGGAGGTTTTGATCCTAATTACACTGGAAGGGAAAATGTATTTCTAAATGGTGCAATGCTAGGGTATTCCAAAGAGTTTTTAGAAGAAAAATACGACGAAATTGTTGAATTTTCAGAGATAGAACAATTCATGGATGTGCCCTTAAAGAATTATTCCTCAGGTATGAGTGCCAGGTTAGGTTTTTCAATAGCTTCAGTTGTAGAACCCGAAATACTTATTTTAGATGAAGTTTTATCTGTTGGGGACGAAAGATTTCGTAAGAAAAGTAATGAAAGGATCATGGAACTATTCAACAAGGGGATAACAGTCTTATTCTCATCACATTCTACTCATCAAATTAGAAAATTGTGTAACAAGGCTATATGGATTGAGAAGGGAAGAGTTGTTATGCAAGGAAATTCTAATGAGGTATGTAAGCAGTATGGTTTAAGTAATCAATAATAAAATTTAGAAATAATTTTTTTTTATGGAGTTAATCTAATTGAAAAACATTAAATATAAATTATTTGCCTATTTCTTTAACTTTTTTAGAATATATCCTATAAAAAATAACAGCATCTCTCTGGTGATTAAACATGCAACACATTTTAAGGGCAATTTAAAATATGTATACGATGAACTCAAAAAAGATTCGAATTTTGAGTTAAATTTAATCTATACCGAATATGTTGTGGATAAAAATTCAATTAAAGATATTTTATCATCCTTAGCGCATATTTTCAAGCTTTTTATATTTAGAACATATCAACTGGCAAGATCAGATTATATAATCTTAAACGACAATTTTCTTCCAATGGCTTATATGGATATAAATACCAAAACAACAGTTATTCAGCTATGGCATGCTGCAGGTGCGTTTAAAAAATTTGGACTCTCAACTGAAACAGATCCAAATGTTATTGAAATTCTAAAGAAAATTAGTAAAAAACTTGATTATGTGATCGTAAGCAGTAAAGATGTGATTCCATTCTATGCCGAAGCCTTTGGAGTCGATAAAAAGAAAGTATTAGCTTTAGGTATACCTCGTACAGATTTTTATTTTAAATACAATAATAATAAAGTAAGAAATGATTTAAGAAAGGATTTTGATGTTCTTTATCCCGATGCAAAGAATAAAAAAATTGTCTTATACGCACCTACTTTCCGTGATGATCCTGTTAAAGATGGGAACATACTCATAAACTTCGATGTTCATCTTTTTAATCAACAATTGATGGGACATTGTTTGCTGGTAAGATTTCATCCCCAAATTAACAATAATCTAATAGAAAACAATGGATATATAGACGTAACTGATTATCTAGATGAAAAGGAACTTCTTTTAATATCGGACATATTAATAACTGATTATTCCTCAATAATGATTGAATTTGCTCTTTTAAACAAGCCTATGATCTTCTATCCATATGATTATGATTATTATGTGAATGATGAGAGAGATTTTTATATTGATTATAAAAAAATGGTTCCAGGACCAATAGCGGAAGATATAGATGAAATAGTAAAAATAATTAAATATAAACAGTATAATATTGATATCCACAAATTTTTAAATGGACAGTTAGATCATTTTGATGGAAGAAATACTCAAAGAGTCGTGAATTTAATATATAAAATCAAGAATCAAAAGGTAGATCATTTATATTAGGAGCTATTATCATGATATTTGCAGCTATTTTAGCAGGCGGGATAGGAACCAGGATAGGAAACACTGAAATGCCCAAGCAATATATGTTACTTGGAAGTAAGCCCATACTCCTGCATACAATAGAAAAATTTTATATCAATGAGAAATTTGAAAAAATCATAATACTATGCCCTAAATCATGGATCAAACATACTAAAGATTTGATTCAAAAATATATCGGAGAAACTGATCGTATCGTAGTTATAGCTGGTGGAACTGTTCGTAACGAAACTATTATGAATGGAATCGATTATATTGAAAAAAATTACGAAGTTAGCGAAGAATTTATCATAGTTACACATGATGCAGTACGTCCATTTTTAAGTCCTAGAGTTATCGATGAAAATATTAAATTTGCCAAAGAATATGATGCCTGTGATACAGTAATATCTGCGACAGACACCATTGTTAAGAGTTCTGATGGAAATTTCATCGATTCGATTCCAAACAGGGAACACATGTTCCAGGGGCAGACACCACAATCATTTAAAATATTAAAACTCAAAAGGTTGTATAATAAATTAAACGATAATCAAAGGGCTATTTTAACTGATGCAGCCAATATATTCGTACTTAATGGTGAAAGGGTACATTTAGTTGATGGTGAAGTTAACAATATAAAAATTACCTATCCCTATGAACTTGAAGTTGCAAAAAACATGTTGAAAAAATAATATGATAAACACTCTATATCGCTTGGTTTCTCCGAAACAGATAGAAATTGCCTATGAGGAAATTGACCTTAATAAAGATGAGGTAATTGTAAGACCAGCTTATCTATCTATTTGTAATGCTGATCAGCGATATTACCAGGGAATTCGTGACCCTGAAGTTCTATCTAAAAAACTACCAATGGCTTTGATACACGAAGGGGTTGGTGTTGTAGTTTATGATAAAACTCAAAAATTTAGATCTGGGGATATCGTGGCCATGATTCCAAATATACCCGTTGAAAAAGATCCTATAATCAGTGAGAATTATTTATACTCAAGTAAATTCAGATCTAGTGATGTTGATGGATTTTTACAGAATTATGTGATTTTTTCACCTGATAGACTCGTTAAAATTGATAATGATGTAAATTATAAAGTTGCAGCATTTTCTGAAATTATCAGTGTGATTATTCATGCTATTAATAGGTTTGATGAATTTTCACATGGTAGAAGGAATTCTATTGGGATTTGGGGTGATGGTACCGTCGCCTACATTACAGTTGTGATGCTTAAAAATTCTTTCCCAGATACAGAACTGATAGTCTTTGGTAAAAATCAGGATAAATTGAGTTATTTTACTCTTGCAGATCAGGTATATTGTATTAACAGAATTCCATCAGATTTAGAAGTAGAACACGCCTTTGAATGTGTTGGTGGACAAAAATCACAAACTGCTATAGAACAAATTATTGATAAAATAAAGCCAGAAGGAACAATCTCTCTTTTAGGAGTATCTGAATATCCTGTGGCAATCAATACCAGAATGATTCTTGAAAAGGGATTAAAACTTTTTGGAACAAGTAGAAGTAGTAGAGAAGACTTTCTAAAAGTTATTAAGTTATTAGAAAACAATTCCGAAATTGTAGGCTATCTAGAAAATATTGTGACTTCTGAGATAAAGATAAGAAGTATTGATGATATTAAACATGCTTTTGAAAGAGATTATGAGCTGGGTTTTGGAAAAACGATTTTAATTTGGAATAAATAACAAATTGATCACATTTAATCAAATTTGATACAAAAAATTTATCATTAAAATTATTAACTAACCGCGTTTTAAATTAAAGAGATTATTATATAGGTAATAATCTAATTACATTTACATGATTTATGGGAATAGAAATCTTAAATATGGTGATATTCATGGAAGATTGTAGTGTATCCGTAATTATTCCTGCTTACAATGCCAAAGAATATCTGCCAGAAACTTTAGATTCCATTGTAAACCAGACATTCCAAGATTTTGAAGTCATAATAATCAACGACGGATCAACAGATGATACTCAAAATATAATTGATAGATATTGTGATCGTTATCCATTTTTTAAGTCATTTACCCAGAACAATTCAGGAGTTTCCAGTGCACGTAACAGGGGGATTGATGAGGCTAATGGAGATTATATAGCATTTTTGGACGCTGATGATCTTTTTATCTCAACTGCACTAGAAAATCTTTATAAATATGCTGTTAGTGAAGATGCAGAACTAGTAGTTGGAATATCTGAACATTTCAACTCATTTGGCTCTACTAAACATCTAAACACAGTTAGACTTGCTTCAATAAAACACATTAAACCCTTCGAAAAACAGCTTATTTGGACTTTTTCACAAAGCAACAAACTATTTTTAAGAGAGAAAATTATTGAAACAGGAATAAGATTTCCAGATCTTAAATATGCAGAAGACGGAGTGTTTGTGTTAAACTATGCATATACCTGCAATAAAATAACAGGATGCCCACATAAAGTTGTATCATTTAGAAAACATGATTTCTGGGAGTCGCAATCAATCACTCAGGAAACAGATCCCGAACAAATTGAACATTACTTAAAATCCCATGATATAATCTATAAAAATGCTCTTAAATCATTTAATAATAAAATAGAAAAAACCACAACTGCTACAGAAAAAGCTAGATTGAAGGTGGATTGTTATAATTATCTTGATGGACTTTTATACAGGCGAGCAGCCATACTCCTCAATGAATTTTACAGATTATTCTGGAAAACAGATGATATATCGTTAAAATTAATAAATAAAACTATTTTATCTTTAAAAAATGATATGTACCCAAGATCATGGTTAAAACTTCAAAGATCATTTAATGATCTTCCCATTAATCATCTTGCAAGTAACCAAAAAGAACTGGCTCAAAAACCTTTTATATCTATCCTATTAAATCCTCATAAAATTAGTGACAATAATTTGCAGTTGATGATCGATTCTATTTATTCACAAGATTTTATTTTATTTGAAGTAATGATACCTGAAAATTTGTTAAAAAGGTTAAACAAGAAAAGTAAAGCCAAAAATCTTCATATTATTCAAGAAATTGAAGATTTTAATAATATTTCACTGGAACGTTCCCGTGGAGAATATATAATACTTATAAATGATTTTATTATTCTAAACCCGAATGCTCTTAGAACGTTATACATCCATATTTATAATGGATTTTTTGATGTGATATCCGTTAAAATAAATAATTTAAAAGATATTTTAAATATAAAAGAGTCTTTAAAGAAATCTAATGCGACCAAATCGGATAACTACGATTATTTTGATTTTAATATAGGTAATAAGTTTATAAAAAGGGCATATTTAACTAAAAAGCAATTTATATTTACTCAAGACTTAATAGCGGATATTAAAACCATTTATGGGAATGGTAAATATAAAAATATAGACGGAAACTTATTATTCGGCAAAAAAATTGGTACATCGATTCATGGAAAGCTTCCTAAACGTGTGCATCTGTTCAAATTATTAGAAAAAAATTACAGACTGATAGAAATGATCCGCATATACATGAAGTTTTTTAAGATTAAAACCAATATTAAAATGTACAATCAAGGATATCTAGTTGCAATATTTTATATTATATCCGCTGTTAAGGATAGATTTACAGAAATAAGAAATAAATTATGAAAATTCAAAATTTATGGAATTTACAATATGAAAATATCTATTATCGTGCCCAATTACAACGGTCTAAAATTTCTTGAGAAATGTTTTTTATCGATATCAACACAGAGTTATCATGAAGAATTGGATATAATAATTGTGGACAACGGATCAGTTGATGGTAGTGTTGAATACATCGAACAGCAACATCCTGAGTATCATCTAATACAAAATAAGGAAAATTTAGGTTTTGCTGCAGCAGTTAACCAGGGGATAAAGATTTCAGATGCAGATTATATATTTTTATTAAATAATGATGTTGTATTGGATGACAACTGTATTTCTAATCTTTTAAAATGTATGAAAAAGGATGAAAATATATTTGCTGTCGCCTCTAAAATGATACAATACCATGATAGAAACAAGATAGACGATGCAGGAGATGAATATACTCTTGTTGGGTGGACAAATAAAGTTGGTTATGGGAAATCTGTTGATCTGCTCAATAATGAGAGGGAAATATTCAGTGCATGTGCTGGAGCAGGGCTTTACAGAAAATGTGTTTTTAATTTAATTGGATACTTCGATGAAAACTTTTTTGCATATATGGAAGATGTGGATATTGGTTACAGGGCTAGGATTTTTGGTTATAAATCTGTTTACTGCCCCCAAGCAATTGTTTATCATATTGGGAGTGGTAGTAGCGGTAATAAATATAATAAATTTAAAATAAAATTGGCTGCTCGAAACAATGTGTATGTTCCCTATAAGAACATGCCATGGCCACAGCTTTTATTAAATTTTATTTTTTTAATCACAGGCTACTTCATCAAATATCTATTTTTTATTAGGAAGGGCCATGGTAATGATTATCTCAAAGGATTAAAAGAAGGAGTTACATCATTAGATAAGATTAATAAGATTAAATATAAAAATGAAAGGTTTACTAATTATTTAAAGATAGAATGGCTTCTAATTCAGAATAGTTTGAAATATATAATTTTTAGAAAATTTAATTAGAGGGTAAAGTTTACTACATATACTATAAATATAATTTATTCATATAATATTTTAAGGCTGATTATTGCTTAAAATTTTCTCATAAAAAAAAATAACATGCTAACAAAGGTTATCATCTACTTTGGATTGAATTCAAAAATGATAAATGCATTAGGAGATATAAAATGGATTTATCCATAATAATAGTGAACTATGAAACGTATGACCTAACAAAACAGACCATAGAATCCATTATAAAAAAGGATCATCCATTTGAATATGATATATACGTGGTGGATAATGCTTCATTGGACGGCAGTATTGGAAGATTACAAAAAGATTTTTTTAAGGAATCGGAAGATGGTCTTATAAATTTCTTATTAAATAATAAAAATAAGGGTTTTGCATATGCAAATAATGTTGCTATTAGAAAAACTTCCTCTAAATACGTGCTTTTACTCAACTCTGACACAGTTATAGTTGACAATTGTTTAGAAAAATCCATGAATTTCATGGATGCATATGAAAATGTAGGGGCTTTAGGATGCAAAGTTATTTTGCCTGATAATACTTTGGATAAAGCTTGTCGTAGAAGTTTTCCAGATTTTAAAGTTTCATTTTATAAAATGACAGGCCTGTCAACATTATTTCCAAATAGTAAACGTTTTGGAAGGTATAATCTTACATATCTAAGTGAAGATGAAACCTACGAAGTAGATTGTATAGTTGGTGCATTCATGCTTGTTAGATCCAAAACCATACAAGAAGTAGGACTTTTAGATGAAATATTCTTCATGTACGGTGAAGATATTGATTGGTGCTACCGTATCAAAGCTGCAAATTGGAAGATAATTTATTACAGCGATGCTAAAATTGTACACTACAAAGGGGCAAGTACCAGTAAAAAACAAAATAAAAAATTAATGTATGAATTTTATAGGGCAATGTATATTTTTTACAACAAACATTATAAAGAAGGATATCCATGGATTACAACCGCAGCTACATATATGGGAATTTGGGGAATATACGGATTAAAGGTGTTTAAAAATTATATTATACAATAGGGAAAATAGTTTTAAGAAAGTTTATATTAACATTTAGTAGGTTTATTCCATGATAAGAGAAAATCAAAGATTATTAAATTTATTGCTTGTTTTAATTGATATTATGGTAATAAGCTTCGCACTATTCTTTGCATGGTTCATACGATTTAAAACAACTTTATTTGGTGTGGGTATTGATAACTGGAAACTAAATCAATATCTATTATCACTTTTATTTATCATTATAGTTTATACCATTCTTAACTACTCCTTTGGCTTGTACAGTCCCCAAAGAGCAGAGAGTATTACAAGCGAAACAAAACAAATACTCAAAATCAATATTATAGGGCTATTAATCCTTATTACAGCATTATATGTAATTGAAGTTGGTGTTTATTCAAGATATTTACTTGCAATGTTTGCTGTATTCAGTACCTCCTTCATGATCATAGAAAGATTCTTTTTTAGAAGTTTTTTAAGATACGTTCGTAAAAAAGGTTTTAATCAACAGTACATGCTGGTGATAGGAGCTGGAGAACTGGGGGAAAAATTTGCAAATAAGATACAGGAAAACTTCTACATAGGCTACAATATAATGGGATTTTTAGACGATAACATGCTAATCGGGAAGAAAATCTCCAATTCTACAGTTATAGGTAGTATTGAAGATTTAGAAAAAATTATAACCAATAATACCATTGATATGGCAATTATTACCATAGGATCTAGACACTACAAGCTTATTGAAAATCTTCTTAACACCCTTGAAAAATATGGTGTAAAGGCTGAAATAGTACCTGATTATTACAGATATTTCAATGCTAAACCAGCAATAGATATGATAGATGATATCCCTGTTATTAATATAAGATATGTACCATTAGATAACAATTTAAACAGGTTAATTAAAAGAATCTCAGATATTGTCCTTGTTACCAGTGGCATCATAATAATATCTCCTGTACTTCTTGTTACAGCTATTCTAGTAAAGTTAACCAGTCCAGGTCCTGTTATTTTCAAACAAAAAAGGGTTGGCAATAACAGAAAGGAGTTTTGTATCTATAAATTCCGTAGCATGAGGGTAAAAGATAATGAGGATTATAACTGGACAAAGGAAAACGATCCAAGAAACACTAAATTGGGTAAATTTATTCGTAAAACTAATATTGATGAGTTACCACAATTCTTTAATATATTAAAAGGCGATATGAGCTTAATAGGTCCAAGACCTGAACGTCCATTTTTTGTTGATAAATTCAGGGATGAAATTCCCAAATATATGATCAAACACCATGTACGTCCTGGTATGACAGGTTATGCCCAAATACATGGTTATAGAGGAAATACATCGATAAAAAAGAGGATTGAATATGATATATACTATGTTGAAAACTGGAATTTCTTTTTAGACATTAAAATATTCTTCATGACCTTCAGAAACTTCTTTAAAAATGCCTATTAAAGTTTAAAAATATGTATAATCTAAATAACTTTAATAAAAGAGATATACTTATTGAGGTATCAGAATGAAAATTGGCTTTTTANNATATCAATAAATGTAGTTGAAGATCCATCGATACAAAAATTAAGTGATTATCTAATAGTTCATTTTTATTCACTTTTGAAACAGGTACTTCAAGTGTATAGATATATCAACCTCGACACATAGCCTTTTGAAAGATTTTATTCTATGATAATTAATTTAAGGAAATCCTAGATATTGTGTTCTGCTTTGATCATCCTAAATTCTGCATTAGCCGCATCCATAATTGGGATATTATTCTCTTTCTGTTTCTAAAGTTATACTATTAATTCAGTATTCATTTGCTTTTAACGTATCATATCCTGATATCGACTGCATCAAACCCATAGAATAGTTTGTTTGATACAATTGTATGTTACTAAATTTTTTTTTATTTACTAGTGGATAACTAGATGATATATATAAATCCATTATTACCAACTCCGCCAAAAGAATGCACATCTATTAGGTAATTTATTCTATTATACTTGACGAATTGAACTATCTTCCAACTAGGGGTACCAACTATAATAGTTATACGATTAAGATCAATTTCATTATAATATCTTGTGTTTAAAGCGGTATCCTTTGGAATATATATCAAATCACAATAACATTTCATATCATTTATTTGCACAATATAATCATCAAATACATTTATATTCTATAATATTTAGGGTCTTAGATTTTTTAGGTTTCGGAAATCTTTTATAAATCTGTTTTGGTGGGTATCCTGTTGTTGTGATGATTCCTCTAAAAATACAGTTTTATAGGGCGGTTCTTTGGCTGATTCTGGTGTATATTTTGTTAATTTCTTTAAGATTAACCAGGATTTGCATAATTTAAAAAAATTTTCAATTTTTCCACGTACTGACTTGTAATGTTTCCAATTTTCTATTTTTCAATTAATACCCTTTTTAATATTTATATAGTTGTTTTATCTGTTTTGCAGTCTTTTTATCCTTAAATACTTGTAATGGATAACTTAAATTGTCATTTCGTTTTTGTATTTTGAAATTTTCTTTTGGAAAAATCAAAGAGACGATCTTGTATTTGGAAATACCTATTTGGTAATTTTTATAACTGTAATATCCACTGTAGAATATTATGATGTCGTTTTTTCGGATTATTCTCAGTTTTTTAAGGTTTTCCATTATTTCACTGAAAATTTTTGAATCGTGTGGAGCTCCAGAATGGATTATAATGGCAACAGGAATTGCTGATTTATGTTCTAT
>PLXT01000117.1 GCA_003151535.1 Methanobacterium sp. | reverse complement strand
TGATTCTGATGTTTATCAGAACTCTACTAAGTTACTTGCTGCTGTTTATAAATCTCTATAATAAGAGATTTTAATATTATATTCTTTTTGGTTCTTTTTAATCATAGATTCTAATATTTATATTTTTGATTAAAAATATCCGAATAAAAAAAAAATGATTAAATTATCTGTATAGTGTTTGATAATATGTTCTATTGCTTATTTTAGTTATATTGCCTGATTTGGGTTTATAATAGGTGAAATTTGTTGTTTCTAAGCATTTAACTTTGATTTCTTCGTTGGTGAAACTTTCGACTTTACCTACTGTTGTTATTCTAGTAGTTGAATAGTAACTGCCTGTACTATAGGTGATGTTGGTGTCGATTGTGATTACAACCTTATCAATAGCGGGATTATCGTTGTTGTCCCAATAGATTGAATCGATTTTTTTTGTTGTGCTTGCAGTTGCAAATCGTGTGAAGGACAATAGAATTAACGCCATCACAAGTACACTCACAATTTTTTTCAACATTTTTTCACATCCTTTGTAATACAATTTCTTTATATATTATTATCAATATCTTGTATATGAATATTTTACAAGAATCAAACCATAATTAGACAATAATTAAGTTTTGGCAAAAAATTGAATCGGAACAGGAATCAAAAAAGAAATAATAAAAAATGGATTGTAAAATCAAAAATCTAATATTTTTAACTCCATGTAACTTTCAGTAATATGAGTAGGCCAATAAGTTCACTTAAATTGACTAAGAACATTACATTGTGTTTAAATCCTCCCCAAAAATTTTGATATGTCAGATAGGTTAACATGTATAATAAATTGTGGATCAATAAAAAAGCAGCAAATAGAACCAAGCCCAATGAGAATTGTGTTCTGTAATGTTTGTAACTTTTCCAGTAAATACTCATTAATCCAATTATCAGGCAAATATTTGCTATTCCCAATATAATATCGACTGGATGGTTTATTGTGTAGTTTAATATAGTTAATTTCATTTCTATTTCACCTTAGATCTATTTTTTTCCTGGATTTTTTCAAACAATTTATAATTTTCCTTCATCCCTTCTGTGAGAAAATATACTGCCCCATATCGGACACCAGGAGGAGTTGTAACGATATCATGTTCCTCTAATAGTTTTAAATGGTGTCTAACTGTTTTATAATTTAATTCTAGTTTATCTGAAATGTTTTTTGCATTATAGGGATTTTCATGGAGTAATTTTACAATTTTAACACGATTTATACCGCTTTACTACCAATAAATAACCAATAAAATAAGTCATTCATAGCATCCCTCTAATATATTGTGTTCTAAATTCCAAGCTAAAGTAATAATTTAAACTTTATATATTAAAACTTTTAGCTTTAAAAGTATACTTTCATTAAATGAAAAAGTTTTTAAATTTACTGTTTATTTCGAACAGAGTATCAAAATAGTACAATATTCCTAAACAAGATATTATAGAAATTGTAAATTTATAGAATAATGATTAGTGTATTGAGTAGTATCCAATAAAATTCCTAATGATTATAAAAATAGAAAAATTCATGTGTAAAATGGGATGTCAGGATTTATGAACCCCGCATAAAAAAAAAAATATTAAAAGATGGTTCAAACTTTATGATCATTTCCCAAAGATTTCACGTGTTTCTTTAAGATATTTAGTTATGGGAATGTTTTGAGTGCACTTCTCAAGGCATTCGCCACATTCTGAACAGAACGATGCACTCATCTTTTTTGCAGAGAGAAATGTATAGTTTCCTGATGGTTTATCCATATTCTTGTAGATATAAACGTCATTTAACAGGTTAAAATTTAAAGGGATGTCCACTCCATTTTTACAGGGCATACAGTAATTGCAGCCAGTGCATGCAACATGGATCTTATTGTTGTAAGCATCCTTAACTCTTATATAAAGGTCTAGTTCATCATCTGTGAGGCTGCGGGCTATTCCATGTTCTGCAATTTTAATGTTTTCAACAACTTGTTCCATTGTGCTCATCCCACTTAAAACCACATTGACTTGGGGCTTGTCCCAGACATATCGTAGAGCCCATTCAGCTGGACTTCTATGTTTATCTGCACCATCCCATATTGACTGAATATCACTAGGGAGGTTATTTGTTAAACAGCCCCCTCTAAGTGGTTCCATTATTATTGTGCCCATGTTTTTTGATGCTGAATATTCAAGGCCGGCTTTCCCTGCTTGAAAATTTTGATCCATATAGTTGTATTGTATTTGTGAAAAACTCCAGTTGTATGAATCAACGATATCTTTAAAAACTTCATACTCATCATGGAATGAAAAACCAGCGTATCCTATTCTTCCATCTTCAATTGCAGAATCAAGAAACTCAAAGACATCACACTTTATAAGATTATTCCAAAATGGTCTGTTAAGACCATGCAACAAATAGAAATCTATCCTGTCAGTTTGAAGTCTTTTATGTTGTTTATTAAGATAATTATCCAGATCTTCCCTTTTTTGTACAAGCCAACTTGGAAGTTTAGTTGATAGGTAAGTTTGGTCTCTGTACCCATCTTTCAGTGCTTTTCCAACTACAATTTCGCTCATACCACCTTCATGAGCAGAAGATCCATGATAGGGGTAGGCTGTGTCAATATAATTTACACCGTTATCTATGGCATAAAGAATCATATCGGTTGCAACAGGTTCATTAATATTATCTGGCTTACTATCAATTATTGGAAGCCTCATACATCCAAAACCTAGTATTGAAACTTTTTTACTGGTATTTCCAAAATTTCTGTATAACAAAAAAATAATCCTCTTCACATTTAATGTCAATAAATAAATATCAAGCCCAAAATGCAGTATAAATAATATAACTCATTTGATTTTATGTAATTAAAAAAGGTATGGATAAATTAGCTATTTTATAATTACCTTTTCAATCATATTTTCAATGACCTTATCTATATTCCTGTTGGAGTCATTGAGTTTAGTTCCATTATAGCGCATTGCTAATTCAGTTACTGTTTGATACAAAACTTCTGTATCATCATTATTTTTTCTTAGTACTATTTTAAGTGGTAGTTCTATTGAAAAGTTGGGATCAGCTAGCATCAAATCTGTGCCCACTTTAGGGTTACCAAAAATAATTAGTTTAGTATCGGGCATCGAAAGACCCACCTGGGCAGCGCCACCCGAATGATCGATTATAGAAAAAATGGTCATATCATGCTCAACCAATACCTTTAATAAACGACCAAGAGTCTCATTTATTTCGTAGGGTGATTTAATAATCATCATGATCTAATCCTCCTTTCTAAAATTTATTTATATTCTCAATTTTAGTTAAGCCCCATCCATAAATAATATGTTTTTATAATTGTTGAATTTTTTTAGGAATTCACTACCTTTATTAGAATGTGGTTCTTTTTACATATCTGTATGATGTACTGCGAGGAAAGGAACAAGCTTGATGTGAATCTTATTTGTTGTTTAAATACATTATTGGATTCAATACTAAAGATCATGATTCCCAATACATTGTTATGTGAATCAACTACAGGCCCTCCACTGTAACCCTGTGTTGTGGCTGCTGTGGTACCATAATATAATGTGTTATTACCATTGTTGTTAGTTGTATCTGGGTATGCTATTAACATAAACCAATTTGCAAAGTTTTCGTATATGGAGTTAATATCGAATGTATCCGCATTTGTGCCATTTTTAAAGACTTCAGAACTTAATAGTCCCGAAGAAGATTCCGGTTTTATTACTGAAGGATTAGTAAATGAGTTTGCAGCATTATCTAAACCAGGATATCCATAAATATGAAGACCCTGAAAAATAACCGGTCTTTTCGAATTTACTGCAAGTGCATGAAGGTTTGTAACTGATGTATCGATCTTGAGTAATGCTATGTCTTCATCTGCACTTGGATTTCCAGTATCCACTAATGTTGCATTGAGCGGAGTGCTTTGAGTTCCAGGTAGATTGACTTTAATAAGCTGCTTGGATGATTGTACAGCTATAAGATTTTTTTGAATCAGAATATCGGTGGTGATATTTGAATTAATTTTATTAGGACTTGTTGATATATTAGCAGCCATTTCAGTACTTAATTCTGGGTTGTATTCTGAGATATAACCTTTAACAGCTGCTCTTTCAACGTAACGGTTCACATCATTACTATTCATTTTTCTAAGTGTTTGTTTATTGAGAGAATCAAGATCACCAACTACATGTAGAGCAGTTATAATGTAGCCATTCTTGTTAATAATAAACCCGGATCCAGTGTCTAATGGATCGTAAATCACATCTATTTTGGTTGTTCTATGAAGGAATGGATCATTAATTGTGACCACACCCGTTACTCCATTTTGAATGTAAACAGCAGAATTTGCTGATTGAGATGTCAAATTGGTTGATTGGGAATAATCATAATTTCCAATCGTGCTTTGGACAGCAATGAAAACTAAAATTGCAACCAGAACAAATATAACTATGAATATTAATTTTTTTATGAGACCCATACTTTTGTACCACTAACATTATCTATTGTTTAAGAATTATAAATTTATGAGATATTAATATTTAACTTCTGTTAAATAACCATGAATTAATTTATACTTTACCACAAATTAATACACTTAAAAATGATACAGTAACATATAATATACATTTCCGAGTTCAGAAATGGATTCTTTACAAAATCTGTGGATCAATGGATTCTAACTGATTACGGGGGAAGATTATTAATGGTCAAAGAGGTTAAATATCTTTTAACGGCTGAAAAAACACTTAAAATGAGTCAAGTACAGTTAGAAAATGCTATGGGGATGGTTAATCTAGCAAGCTGGGAATTTGACATATCAAATAATCAATACATATTTAATGACCGTTTTTACATTATGATAGGTACATCGGCTATTAAAGAAGGTGGTTACACCATGTTGTCCGAAGATTATTTTAATAAATTTATACATCCAGACGATATGCAGTTTGTTTTAGATAGAATGAAAAAATAGCAGAAGATGATCAGAGTTTAGCAATTCCTGTACTAGTAAGAAATCTTCCAGAACCTAAAATAAGATAATATGAACGCTATTCAATGAAGAAAAAGTATTAGTGGATTGGATATAAAAAAAATAAAAGAAAAATCTAAGGCTTCTTGGGGTAAAAAATGGATGAAAAAACCAATAAATTTGATGAGTTTGAAGAAGCTCTTGAAACCTCTAAAAAAGGTGAAAAACTTGTAATGTGTCTTTTGGTGGCTGGTATCCACCCTAAATCTAAAAATGCAATTGAAAATTTGAGAGAACTATGTGAAGAACATATTGATTCTGAATGTGATATTGAAGTTATAGATATCTATCAGCAGCCAATATTTGCTAAAGAAGGTAAAATAATAGCAGTACCTACATTAGTTAAAGAATTACCTTTACCTGTCCGAAGATTTGTAGGAGATTTGTCAGATAAAGAGAGAATCCTTATTGGATTAGACATAAGGAAATCAGAATGAAAAGTGATTCAATAATGGTAGTAAAGATTCTAAACCAAAAACCAGGGATGAATTATGGAATGTTAAAACCAGTGAAGTTATTTGGTCTAATGAACTGTATTCAATTTATGATGTAGCCCCAAATAAGTTCACTCCGAGTTTTGACTCATTTGCTGATTTTGTGCATCCTGAAGATGAAGAATATGTAAACCAAAATGTTGATCAACTGTTATCTACTGGAAAGTCTCATGATTTTGATTTTAAAATAATTTTAGACAATGGTTCGATACGCGTCTTGAGTACATTGGCTGAAGTTGCAGAATTTGATGAATGTGGAAAACCAAGTTTAATTTTGGGTACCAACTAGGATATAACCGAAAGAAAGGAAATCGAACTGAAACTAAGTGAAAATATAAGAAATTTGGCCCGTTCTAATCAGGAATTAGAACAGTTTGCATATGTGGCTTCCCATGATTTGCGTGAACCATTAAGGATGATAACAAGCTTTCTCCAGTTACTTGAGCGAAGATATACAGAGCAATTGGATAATGATGCCAATGAATTTATTGGATATGCTGTTGATGGAGCTAAACGATTGGACAACATGATTAAAGACCTTTTACAATATTCGCAAGTAACAAGAAAAAAAGTTACATTTCTACCCGTTAATAGTGAATTAGTTTTAGAGCAAACTTTAATTAATTTGAAGGTACCTATCGATGAAAATAAAGCAATTATAACCCATGGTTCTTTACCTACCATTAAGGGTGATGCAGAATTATTAGTTCTATTATTACAAAATCTTATAAGTAACTCAATTAAATATCGTAGCGATAAAACTCCTAAAATCGATATATCTGCAAAAAAAGAAGATAATCATTATCTTTTCTCTATAAAAGATAATGGAATAGGAATGTCAACAAAATATTTAGATAGAATATTTATCATATTCCAAAGACTTCATACGATGGACGAGTTTGATGGTACCGGGATAGGACTTGCAATTGCATAAAAAATAGTCCACCAACACAATGGACAGATATGGGTAGAATCTGGACTAGGAGAAGGATCTACATTCTATTTCACATTACCATACGATGTAGATGGTGAATATACAGATTATTTTTAATTAATTTTTATCATTTATTTTTAAGCATCCCCGTAGGATTATTGTACGATAATTCAGAAGATATATGGAATGAGTCTTTTTGTTTTGGCCATATACTTGATATACTCACCATTAAGTTTAGAAATTAATAATTTCTCCTCTATGTGAATTCGATAACCAAAGGTTAGACTAAATCCTAAAACCATTATGATAACAGCTGCCCATGATTGCAATGCTAATCCTATACCTATTAAAGTTAAAAGTAATCCTGTATATGATAGATGTCTTACCAGTTTGTAGGGTCCCCTTTTCACAACTTCTTGTCCTTTTTGAATACCAACATCTACTGAAAAGAAAACTCCAAGTACGGCTATGGACCACTGGCGGATGAAAATTCCTAGGATCGTTAAAAGGATACCCAGATAAAAAGTCCATGTGGATAGAGGTGCAATATCATGAAATGTAAAGTAAAATGCAACAATAACAGAGATATACATGCTTAACGATAATAATAAACGAGATCCCCTGTCTTCTTTCTTTATTTCAGTTCCATGACGTCGTAAATATGGAATTATGGTGATACCAATATATTCGGTTAAGATCCATAGAATAATTGCCAGAAGGAACACCAATGATTCAAATGATTTCAAACCAGGTATCATAAAATTACACCCTAATTTATGCAATATATATTTATAGTGAAGTACCAAAAGTTTTACACTACTTGTCCAAGTAAACCGGGATGGACACCTCCAAATTGGGCTGTTGGTCCAATATGGAGTGTATTATATGTTCTAATCGGAACTTCACTATTCTAATCTGGAGAAAGGGTTTAGGTAGAAAAGACGTGCAGATAGCTATCATAGTGTTTGCTGTGCAGTTGGGCATAAATGTTCTCTGGTCATTAGTCTTTTTTGGAAGCCATAGCATATTTGGCGGATTAATAATGGTACTGATATTATGGATAGCGATACTCATCAATATCTTTGTATTTTATCGTATCTATAGACCTGCAGGGCTTCTACTCATACCATACCTAGTCTGGGTTGGTATTGCATCGTACCTTCAGTACAATCTGTTTATACTCAATCCATAAAAAAAACTATTTTTTTTTAATATTTTTTTGTTTTGGGATTGAAATATCCTTGAATATAAAAAGAATGATATTTAATGCATTAATTTTATAGAATCATTGCAAAACTTATTATTAGATTCAAACTCACAAGAAGAGGGGCATATATCTTTTCAATGGTTTGTTCATCTATTCTTTTTACAATATAAGGTGCAATAAATGCTCCTAATGCTCCTCCACCACCTAAAAGGATGATAAGTGTCAAGTTGAACTGTCCCAAGAGATAATATCCTGAAAGGCCTGAAACAGCGTTGAATGTGAGTACAAACAATGAAGTGCCAACCACGGCCACGGCTGGAAGCCCAAAAATGTATAAACCTGTGGTAACTGGGGGTGTTCCACTAATTCCAAAAAGTCCTGCCATGGTCCCTGAGACCACACCAAAGAGTGAGCCTAAAAATGTCTTGTTTCCTGTCAGTTCTACGCTTTCATTTTCTTTGTAGGATTTTTTTCTTCTTTTAAGAGCATTAATTATCATTGGAACGGTCATTATCAATAGAAAAATCCCAAAGATCTTTCTTAAAAGGATTGATGGTATTTTATTAGCCATGTAAGCGCCAAGTAATGTTCCTGCTACTCCTCCGATACCAAAGATTAGACCTAAACGTATGTTCACATGACCAAGCCTATGGTGGCTCAATGCACCCATTATGGTGGTGGGTAGTACAGCTGCAAGGGATGTTGCAACTGCAAGCTGTGTTGAAATATTGAAAAACAGGGTTAGTACTGGTACGTAGAAAACTCCACCTCCACCACCTATAGTGGTTACAAATGCGCCAATTATAAAACCAAAGATTGGAAGAAGGATTAAATGCAGATCAAAAACCATTAACTATAACGCTCCTTAAAAAAATAACATATTTTTAAATACATATCCTTAAAATCTTTTTATCTTAACTTAAACCAATTTGTTTTCTTATTAACAAGACGAGTTCCTCTGGATTTTTGGTTGTAAACATAAAATTTCGGTATTTACCTTTATTCAGTGAGATTATTACCTTTGGATTTCCCATAACATATCCCTGAACCCTTTCTCCATTAATTCTACCATAGCGTATACCATAACCATTAAATTCTATGGAATTATCTAAACGGCAGCTGTAATATCTTTCCATGGTGTAATATGTTTAAATATACCACAAGATACTGATAGGTATTCTTGTGTAATTTTTGTGCGTAATATAATAAAATTTACAGAAAAAAGTATAGATACGACTACTATGGCCAGTATGATATTAATTAAAGGATTTACTTCACTTGGAATAACTAAACTCTGATATAAAAGTAGACCAACAAAAAATACAAAGATAAATATGAAGAAGATTAATAACCATCTCAAAGCAATTGTTTCAGTATATAGTACGTTCATTTCAGGATTTGTTATTTGAGAATCAGATAATCCATCGGGATCTTCTGGGGGATAAGATTGCTGAACCAGTGAATTGTCTGTTAAATTTTTATTGTTGTTGGGATACTCTTCAAGATCATCAATGTATCTTAGTTTCCCACCGCATTGACAATTGTCAAAGTCTTCTGGTGATTCTCCTTTTTGGAGTTGGTAGTATCCTCCACATTTTTCACCGACTAAATATCCCATTAATTTCACCTGAGAATATTAGATATTTTTATTTAAATCCACACATAAGATTTTTATTCTTAATTTTAATGTTAAACATTATTTTGTAAGTTATATAAAAATTTACCATCAATTAGAACATCGTATGTTTACTGTCTTATTTTATCAACTGTTTTCTGAGTTTTTCGTTGACTCTGTTTAACACGTAGAAGGTTGATCTTCCGGATCCCTTTCTGGTTATGATCTTCATTTTTTGAAGTTTTTTAAGGTTGTTGTGGGATGCCTGTGAAGATATTTCCAGTATCATCTTGGTTTCCTTATTGGTTATCTGACCAAATTCTTGGATGTAGTTGATAATTTTTATCTGATTATCCTTTAAAATAAGTTGTTTGTCTAACTCATTTGGTAGTGGTGAAATAGTTAAAAGTCTCAGAACTTCTGTTTTAACCTTTGTAACTGATAATAAGAAACTTTCTGTGAAATATTCTAACCAGTGTGTTAGATCAAAGGTATCATCTGCAGTTTTTAAAGCATTTAAATAGGCATTAATATCATTATTATAACATTCGTCAAGGGTTAAATATCCTTTAGTGTCATATCCTCTTATATATAAAATTAAGGTTGTCAATGCCCTTGCTGTTTTACCATTACCACCCATAAATGGGTGAATTCTTAGAAATTCATAATGGACTATGCCAGCAACCAGTATGGGAGAAATTTCATTTGAATTATTGATCCATGATATTAAATCATCCATCAATCTGGGGACATGAATGTTTGATGGTGGTATGAATCTGACTCTATTGGTGTCCATATCCTTGACATTGATACCAACATCCCTATACTTTCCACCATGGAGTGTATCAACCGAAACATTTTTTGTTATTTCCCTATGCATATCAAGTAGCAGGTCCTCTGTTACTCTCCCATTATCATGATATTTATCGAGATTTTTAAGAACGTAACCATAATCCCTTACTTCATTCTTCCCTTTATCATCATCATCATCTGATCCATTTAACAGTTTGCTCACATCATCGAGGGTTAAAATATTTCCATCTATGGCTGTTGATGCATGTACAGATTGGATATATGCCTTTTTCTTAAGAGTTGAATCAAGTTCGGGAATAAGTGAAGCTTGGGTGATTATACCTCCAGAAAATTCAATTCCAGATATATTATTAAGAATATTATTATTGTAATTGAATATTGGTGAAAACAAATTTAACAACTCCTTACATGATTTGTTTAAATTTAATATCATATAAATCCTATTATATTCATCAACCCGGTAAAAGATATAAATAGAATATTATAATGATTCAATATAAAAATAAAAACCGTTTTGACCATGAATAACCAAATAATTACTTATTTTAATGTTATTTAACATTTTCAATACAAAGGATATAATAAAATGTATATTTGAAATGTATTTTGATTATTATCATCAACTAATAATGGAACATGATCCTAAAGTGTTAAATTTGATATTTGGCTTTAAATAAACATTTTAAGATTTATAATTATAATTATATACTGGAAATATACAGATTATAATCATTAGGGGGAATTATAAATGGAAATTACAATGGGAAAATTAAATGGATATTTTATAGATTCTACACATGTATGGGGTACTCAGCGCCCCTTTGATATCTTAACAAATGCAACAGAATTTGAATTTAAAGATCTATTGAACGGTTATATATCTGAAAATGAATCCCAAGACGGTCCAAATTTTAGTGTGCAGCGGTTTTCCAATTATGTGGTAAAAAATGGATTTTATATCAAGACTAAGGGAAATTTTATAATACCGCCATATGCACCTGTAAAATAGGATATTAATTTAATTATTTTATTTTTAGGGGTGAAAATATGAAACTAAATTGGAAGGCAATAGGAGCAGCATTTGTTGCAACAACTTTAATATCCATTATTTGTGGGATATATCTACCAAAAAATGTTGATCTTATAGGACCAGTAATTGGTGGATTGATTGCAGGATATGTGGTTGGTGGCAGTTACACTGATGGACTTGTAAATGGTGGAATACCTGCTGGTATTGGTGGAATCGTATCCACAGTTACACTAGTGTTACTTTCAAGTAGCCAGATAACCAGTTTAGTATATTCAACAGGATATACAGGTTCAAAGGAAACCTTGTTAATTGGTTTGGTCGTGGGATCTGCATTTGCTGGATTTGCAATATTCTTTGTATTGGGAATTGTTGGTTCAATTATTGGAGTAGGATTAAATAAAAGAAACACCAATAAACCAGATTAAACCGGGTAAATATAGTTAGAATAACTAAATTTATACACTTTTTATTTATTAAAAAAGAAAATAGGGAATTTTGATGTTTTATATTTAATCAGATCAAGGGTTTATTTTATTTCCCTTGACGTGATTCTTTCTGTTTTTCATATTCTTTTTGTTTCATATAGGCTTTTGAACCTGGTCTACGTACTTCATCCTCGTGTATATAGCTTTTTCCTCGAAGTG
>PLXT01000121.1:25184-26077 GCA_003151535.1 Methanobacterium sp. | reverse complement strand
AATAGTTAGTATTATCTTTCCTAAAAATTTTATATTTTAATAAGGTTAATCGGATGACTATCTATTAATTTTTTTATTATAATTTTTTTTAAAAAACGGGCTAGATTCTGTCATTATTTTATGATCTTCAGATGTTGGACTTGGTCTATTATTGCATACCCCGAAAATATTTGAATATCAAAATTTGTAAACCGCGGGATTAATCTTCAGTTATAGTTTCAATTTTAGAAGGTTTCTTTTTTTTAGAAGGTTTTATTTGAATTAATTTTTTTTGAGTTTATTTTTCATCCAACAACTTATCTAACTGATTTGCAATATGAGTTAATGCTTCATGATCAGAATCTGCTTTCGCTTCACGTGCTTCATCTCCCTTCCTCTGTGTCTGCTGTAATGCAAATAAAGCCCATAATTGTACCCAATTACCAGATAAAATAATTAAAATAGCTTTAATATAATCTGGTGCAGGTAAAGCTAATAGTGGAACGATTATAGCAACATCAAAGAATAGTATTGAACCTAGAATATGATTTGCTATCCATTCCAGAACTGCATCGTTCCAACGTATAATCCTGGAACGTTCGTCTCTACATTTTTTTAGTATAGAATAAGGATGAGTAACGTGTTTATTCGATTTTATCATAAATATCCTCCATTACATTAAGAATAGTTCTTCAATAATGTCTTTAAAGATGGGAATAATTTAAATCATCTTATAATAGAACTTTATACTCCCAAATGTATAAATAAAGATAAGATTTTAAAATAACTTTAGCACTTATGGAATTTCTATGTTAAATATGGTGTCCCATGGATTTTCAAGGGATATAAACGAAAATAGGATGTTATTTACTGATATATGATGTTAATTTAAGAAGATTTATACTTAGAAATAT
>PLXT01000121.1:0-25142 GCA_003151535.1 Methanobacterium sp. | reverse complement strand
TAGAGGTTTATAGAAATTCTCACTATAATGTTATTATTAGTACTTTGGACTGTATTATATACGGATGCATCGAGGTAGCATTGTGATGGTTCTTTTAATAATGAATTAATATTCACATCTAAAATGTGTATTCTTTCAAGAATTTTAGGCCAACATCCTGGCAACTTCCATTTTTCATCATATCTAAATACAAATCTAGTTCATTAACATAATCTATTTGATTGTGCATAGAACTGTAAAAAAAGATTAAATTCATCCCTAGTAAATACAATGACTTCTTCATGTTNNAAATTTAGATTATAACCGAGTTGAGTAAGAGTGCATTTGAGAATTTTATAAAAAAAATAGGGGAAAAAATTTAGGGTTGTAAAGTTATTTTTTTTGTGGTATTATTGTTCCTCCAAGAACCGTTAGAATTGCTAGTATTAATCCGATTATTGGTACACCTGTATTTTGCATAGGTATTGTGTTTGTTGTGGTGTTTATTTGTGTTTTAGAATTTGTTGGGGTTATAGGAATTTGTATTGAAACTGTTTGATCATCAACTTTTGCATTGATAATTGCTGTTCCTGCACTTTTTGCTGTAAAAGTTGACCTTGTTTGTCCATTAATGAGTGTGGTATCTGTTGGGTTAAGACTTCCATGTGATCCTGTGAATGTTACTTGTACATTTGGTACGTTTCCATCAACGGGGTTATGGTATTTTCCAAGATTATCATATAGTAGATTCGTTGTTAAGGTTGAAGTATCCCCATTCTGGATGGTGGTAGTGTTTTTCTTGATGGTTAAGACCATCCAAGGTTTAACATTAACGTTACCAGACACATATTTTGATGGATTATTATTTGAACCCCACCAGTTAAGTGTAGCATCCACTGTACTATCGTCATCGTTGTTATTGTAGATTGCAATGCCTTTAGATGCGGTGTTTCCAATAATTCGATTGAAGTTTACATGGGCAGAATTACCATCGTTGTCGATGGCTCCACCTTGCTTAGCAGAGTTGTTTTGGAATGTGCTTTTAGTTACGGTTAATATTCCATCAGCATCTTTAATTTTGGAACTGCCCTCATCATTTGTTGGTGTGTCGAGACCACCAACAGTGCTGACAATAGCTCCACCCTCACCCGAACCATTCGCGGCGTTATTTTGGAATGTGCTCTTGGTTATAGTTAATATTCCACCAATGTTTATGATGGCTCCAGCACCACCTACAGATACAGTGTTGTGGTTGAATATGGTGTTAGTTATGGTTAATATTCCTGTAGTATCTATGGCTCCGCCCCATAATGTTGCGGTGTTGAAGTTGAATGTACAATTAGTTAAAATTGATCTTCCATGAGCACTGATGGCTCCACCTAAACCACCATTAACAGTATTGTAGTTAAATGCACTATTATTTACAGTTAATTTTGTTCCTGTGTTGCTGAAAATAGCACCACCTGAGCACCATTTGTACCAGCAACACCACATACGGTGTTGTGGTCGAAAATGCTGTTATTAACGATCAAAGTACCATCATTGTAAATAGCACCAGCAGTATTATTTGCCGTATTGCCTTTAAAAGTACAGCTTGCAACACTCAAAGTACCATTATTGTTGATAGCACCACCATTAAATGAGGTTCCGTTAGTTAATATTAGATTAGCAATACTGACATTCACGTCTTTTGTAATGATGAATATTGATTTTCCAGAATTCAATCCGTTTATTATTGTGTTTTGTTGGTTTTCACCCAGAATACTCATGTTCTTCTTTATATTGATATTGTTTTCTTTGTAGGTTCCAGTGTCTATATGAACAATTCCATTAGATTTCACTGTGCCTGTGGCGTTTTTTATTGTTTTTTTAGGCCCATTAGTACCACCAATCCATGTGGAATTCAGTCCGTTCCATGCATCATTTCCGGATGAGCCATTAACATAAATAGTGTTTCCCGGAGCAGCTGAAACATTACCCATACCGTATGCAAAAATAACAGCTAAACCTAATATGGCCATTCCAAACATTATTAGATTGTTTTCTTTTGTAATTTTTTGTTTGTTCATCTTTTCACCTCCTTTATGCCTAATAAAAATCTATAATTCAGTATTAAGTTTTATAAAAGTAATATATCCATATTTCTAAAATATACCTAAATAAATGAAATATGACTAAAAATAGGATCTAAATTTTCAACATGTTCAAAAAAATACAATAGTTCAAACATGTTCAAAAAGGAATATGTTCAACTTTGAGTATAATAAAAATAGTAAAAAGGTATAGAATAGTATTGTTTCCCATAAATACAGTGTAGAAATTTATGCTATGTTTTTGAAGCTCATAACTTTATGATAAAATTTGCTTTTTTATTTAAATAGAATAGTTAATATAGTTCCCTTTTTTTATAGTATAAAATCAAGTAAGGGTGAAAGATTGCAGAAAATGATTTAAAAGATAGAAAATAGTTTAATTCTAAAATTATGGTCGATGAATAGCCAAAAAATGTAAACTATTGACTTTGAAATAGTATTTTGCCTGTATTCTAATACTGATGATAATCTGATATCATACAAGAATTTTTAATAAAAATATTAATAATACAGTTAAGATATAATATTCATAATTGAATAGAAATTTAATATGAGGTGAAATATTATGCCAGTAATTACCATGGAAGGACCGAAACTTAATAAGGATCAAAAAGCAGAATTAGTTAAATCATTTTCTGAAACAGCAAGTAAAGTAACCGGAATACCTGTGAGTGCTATGGTTGTCATCATCCGGGAATTAAAAGGAGAAAATGCCGGTGTCGGAGGCTGCCTACTCTGTGACATGAAAAAATAGGAAATATTAGTTTTTTTATATAATTTCAATTTTTGAGCAATGTCCGAAGAATTAAATGAACTGTTTTTTACCTTGGTATTGTTTATCAATTTTAATAATGGTAATGGATATATCCCTTTAAATCGACTTGATTTAAAAACAGATTCATTAAAATATTCTTTAGTCTGTTTTTTATCTAAATTCTTTCTTTGTATTTTAATTCTTTGAATGTGATTTTGAATTTTGTTCCATGATTCACATCCAATTCTAATTTTCCTTCTAATTGGTTAACAAGATTTTGTACTAGTTGCAGGCCAAGTGTTTTTGAATTTTCTATATCGACGTCTTCTGGTATTCCTGTTCCATCATCTTTGATTGTGAATTCTATTAAGTCTTGGTTTGAGACGAGTTTTAAGGTTATTTTTCCTTTACATTTTGGGAATGCATATTTGACACAATTAGTTACTAGTTCGTTGATGATGAGTCCTAGGGGTATGGCTGTGTCGATGTTTAAATGAATATCTTCAATATTTAATACGGATTCAATGGCGCTTGTTGTGATTCCATAAGAATAAAATATATCCAAAATAAGTTTCTCTATGTATTCTTTGAAATTGATGTAGTTAAAACTTGAGGATTGATAGAGTTTTTCATGAATTATTGCCATGCTTTTGACCCGGCCTTGGCTCTCCTTTAAAACTCCTACTGTCTCATCTAAGTTCTCATATTCTATTTGCAAGTTCAATAAACTAGAAATAATCTGCATATTATTCTTGACCCTATGATGGATCTCTCGAAGAAGAGTTTCTTTTTCATCTAAAGATTTTTTTATTTTGTCTTCTACTTTTTTACGGTCAGATATATCTCTTACAGACTCAATTGCACCATATTGTTGTCCTTTACTGTCTAAAAGTGGTGATGCTGTTACCCATAGATAAGCACCTCGACCATTGTACACTGAAGGTACAAAGACTTCTGAATAAATTGTTTTGCCATCTTTTTTGACGTATTTATACTTTGAAATATACTCTGAATCATTATTTCCTATAAGATCAATTAGAACAGGACGATGTTCATTATACCATGGTACAGAATAGGCATGATCTCCCTTACCAATGATGTCTTCTTTTTTGGTTCCGGTCATCTCTTCAATGGCTCTGTTCCAAGCTATAACTTTTCCATCTTGGTCGATTGCAAAGGTTGCATCTGGTAAAAAATCTATAATATCTGTTAAACGCTGTTCTGATTCTTCAAAAGCCTTTTTTGCCTTTTCACGTTCGGTAATGTCTCTTACTACCATGACAATATAAAGTGCATCGCTGAAATTAACAACACTTGCACTTATCTCAACTGGAATTTTTTGACTGTCAACAGTATTGAAAACCGATGAAAAGGTTTTTTTACCAGTTGATTCATTGTTTCCAACCATTTCATTTAAAATTAGTTGAATTCTCATCATTTCATTATTATTCACCAGGTCTTTTAAGGTCATCTCTAGCATCTTTTCATTGGGGTATCCTAATAATTCTGATACTGATTTAGTAACATCAGTAAAACGTCCTGATGAAATTTCTAGAAGGAAAATTGGATCATTACTTTGATCTAGCAAAGCACGAAATCTTTCAAGTTCACCCAATCTCTTCTTTAACTCAGGATAATAACTCTTTTGTATGGAAGATTCACCAAGACCTATAATCTTATCACGTAATGAATCCCAATCATCAGTTTCATAATGCATTTTTAAATATTTCCTCCACATCAATCTTTTTAGGTATTACTGGATTGGTTGCTATACATGGATCTTGCATTGCCCTTTGTGCAAGCTCTGGAATATCTTTTTCTTCCACACCTATCTCTTTAAGTGTACGATTCACTCCAGTTTCAATTTTAAGATTTACTATACCATTTATAAGACCGTATTTATCATTTAAATCATTAAATCCAAGGGTTTTAGCTATTTTAAGGTATCTTCCTGGTTCAGAGGAGAAGTTGAAATCCACAACATGTTCTAAAAGAATGGCATTACACTCTCCATGAGGCAGATCTTTAAGACCACCTAGACTATGGGCCATTGCATGAACCAGGCCAAGACTAGCATTTGAAAATGCCAAACCTGCATGAAGACTTGCAAGCATTAAATTACCCCGGAATTGTATATTATCAAGATCGTTGATGCAGGGTATTATATTAGATGAGAAAAGGTTTATTGCTTCAATAGAATGGATATCTGTAATAGGTGAACTTGCATTAGAAACATAAGCCTCCATGGCATGGCTTAATATATCAAATGCCGTACAAACAGTCATGTACCGATTTAAGGTTCTAGTAGTAACTGGATCAATTAATGCAACATCTGGAACAAGTTTCTTACTGATAATTGCCATTTTAACTTTTCTCACCCTGTCTGATATTATCGCAAATTGGGATACATCTGCAGAACTACCTGCAGTGGTTGGTATACATATTAGGGGAGGTGATGGCATACTAACTTTATCTACACCTTCAAATTCATTTATATGTTTTTTATTTGAAGTTACGATTCCTATACCCTTTGCACAGTCCATTGGACTGCCACCACCAAGAGCCACTATCACATCACATCTTTTACTCTCGTAAACTCGGGCCCCTTCCATAACCTCTTCTGTTCTGGGATTTGATTTAATATTGGAATATATTTCATATTCATAATCCTCAGATTCCAAAGCTCCAATAATCTCATCAAGCCACCCTGAAGAAACTATCCCTGGATCTGTTACTAAAAAAACTTTTTTTGCTTCGAAATTCTTGAGATACCTTCCCAACAAAAATCTAGCACCGGAACCAAACACAAATTCGGGTGCAACAAACTTTCTAAGTTCAAATTCATTGTCCAATCACATCCACCCCCAAATGAATCAAATATAAAATTAAATATAAATTTTTGAACTTAATAACAAAAATTATTCCAAATAAAATATAAAATCCCATTGAAATAATTAAGTCCATGATATATATTTGATTAGGTCATGATCATATAAAGATAATATCATTATTAGGATTTTTTGAATAATTGGAGGGACTAATAATAGAAAATTTTCAATAGCCATTATTTACACGATCAATTTACCGCGAAAATAGCCCCTCATTACTGCACTGTAAATTAAAATAATTTTAAAATTAATTTCTTAATAAAAGCGAGCAAGCGAGTGATAAAGAGTAAACGTTTCCTCCATTGCGATTTTTGATTTTCATAAAGATATAATGTTGAAATAGCTGTCCCGAAGATTTAACACATATTAATTTTGTTGATTATATTCAAAGTTTAGTATCAAACTTATTTTATTCTTACAACGTTGAAAATGCCAAAATTAAACCAATACACATGATTGAAGATGTAAATTTGAATATGGAAACTGCAGTTCCTGCGGTCTTATAATAAGTGAACTTGTATCTAACAGTTTAAAATATGCTTTTACTGATGAAATGACCGGAGAAATTTATATTTCACTCAAATCAGTAGAAAATAAATATGAATTAACTATAGTGATAATGGTATAGGATTACCTGTAGAACTTGACTTTAACAATTTAGAATCTATTGGTCTTCTACTAGTTAACAATTTAACAGAACAAATAGATGGTCAAATAACTATCAAAAAATTCCCTGGAACGGAATTTAAGATCACATTTAAAGGATTAGAATACAAAGAAGGATTATAAACGAATTACTCCCCACTATTAGGATAGAAATCTAAATATAACCTATATTTTACTGTAAAAAAAAGATATTTATAGAATAGGACAACCCCAAATATTAGGTTAATATTTTATTTTTAGATTAGATGGAAGATTACAGGTGCATAGAATGGTATGATTAGAAATAGGAAAGTGTTGGATATTCCGTGTGATAGTGTCACTCCTACTATGCTTCTTGTTTTTTGGAAGACTATACCATAAAATATTGCTACTGAGAATACAAATATTAAGTCCTGGAAAGAGTTCCATCCTATGTGAAGTGCTGTGAATAATAGTGCAGTATATAAAAGTCCTATAGCCATTCCAAAAACATTTTCAGCATTTTTTTGTAGTATACCCCTGAATAGGAGTTCCTCTGCAAATCCTGTTGATATGATCAGTATGATAGAACCTGTTATCAAAGTTAAAGGGTCAAAAACTGCAATTAATGGTTTAGGCTGTAGAATTGTATATTCTATTGTACCAAGTAATATTCCAGTTAAGGCTACTAGAAATTGGATCTTTTTATTTCCCCATATCAATCCTACATGTTTTCTTGTAAGTCCCTGACTTTTCATTATGGTATATACAGCTGCAAACAGGGGTACTGCTATTATGGGGAACCAATACAATGTTGGTATTTGCATTAATGGTATTGTTAAACCTAATATCCTGATCATAGGTAGGATCATCATAGATCTAAGCATGACAGAATAGTTGTAGGTTACATCCATTGATGAATGAAGAAGTAAAGAAAATAATATAACTATTTCAATTACAAGTCCTGCTTCTTTGTTTATATATGTTACACTGACTTCTGCGATGATCAATCCAATTAAATAGACAACAGCAAGTATTTGTTCATTACGGGTTGTTTTTGTTTTGGAACGTTTATCATGGATTTCATCGATAAGATTATCTATGTGTTCCTTTTTTTCATGGTTTTTGATTTTTTTAAAAATTGAAGATGAACGTTTATATTCAATTATAGCATCTTCCCATGCACCTTGGGATTCATATGTTTCTGCTATAAGTGATAATACCGTAGCCATTCTTTCCATGTCATTTTTATTTTCAAATTTATTAGCAGCTTCCAAATAATATCCACGTGCATCCATATATTTTCCAAGTTGTTCCAAGACCCATCCTATTCCAGTAAGAGCATATCCTTCACCAGTCTCATCATTTACATATTTATAGGATTCCAAAGATTTTTCGTAGTATTCCTGTCCTTTTCCATATTCTTTACGTTCAACATATATATTCCCAATTTCTAGGAATGCATCAGCTTCGTTTTTTTTATCATCAGTA
The DNA here is from genome assembly GCA_003151535.1 of Methanobacterium sp. Lineage (GTDB taxonomy): Archaea > Methanobacteriota > Methanobacteria > Methanobacteriales > Methanobacteriaceae > Methanobacterium_B. Next base: position 17,313 of record PLXT01000121.1, on the reverse strand, counting down.
TTTTTAAGATAATCCAAAGCCTTCTGATAATAAGTTAAAGCTTCATCAAGACTTCCGAGTTCTTGAAACTTTGATCCCATTTCTAAAAATTCTTGAGCATCATCTTGAACCATATTTTGTGTACACCTTGAAGTAATTTTATATGCAGTTAAAGAGTATTATATCATCTATTACAATTATTAAAGGATATATAATTAACTCAATAAATTTTATTAAGGATATTTTAGTTTCTAAAATAAAATTTTGAGACTATTAAAAATAAGTATTTGATTTACAGAATTATAAAGTAAATGGGATATTATTGAAATGGTGAGTTTATAATGAATTTGAAAAATAAAAAATATGTGTTAATAACCAGTGCCAATCAACTTTGTTTATATCTTATCTGGAAGAAGAATTACCTAATAATGGATCAAACGTTCAGGGATTAATTACAAAAAGGAAACTTAGGATTTATATTCCAAAAACAGATCATAGTATAAAAAATCGCCTTAACATAATAGAAGGTGATTTAACAGACAAGACTTGTAAATGATTTATATATCTAGATCAGATTAGGTGTTTCATCTGCTGCACAATCATTTGCACCGTTTTTCATTTCAAACCCTTGGGAGATAAGATGATAAACGGGTATCTTTCAAATACTTATTTTTAGTCTTTAAAAAGACTAAATTCCCACGATACTTCATTTAAAAAAAATTCAATTATAAAAAATGATAAATTGTATATAGACCCTCAACATTAATATTATTAGATTGGGAATTATTCAATTCACTAACCTAATTGTTAATTATGTTGTGATTTATTTTATAGTTCTGAATAAGAATAATAGATTAATAATGATTTAAATATTTGAAATAGTATGTTTAATGGAATATTTATTATTGATTTTTTTATAGATTTTTCACAATAGTACTTTTGAACTGTAATTTTTATTCGCAACGATTTTAATGTCTTTTTGTAAGAATAGTTTTCAAATGGAGTTAAATATATTGTTTTAATAAAAATTAACCATATTTAAGTATTTAGAGGATTATATGGATGCCTAAAAAAATTATAAAATAACAATAATGGATTAATTCACATTACTCTTTCATCCTAAATTAGCCATATGCAACTCTTTCAGCATAACTATATAACCACTAAAATAATATTAAATAATAGATTATGGAATATGTTATATTCCGAATTCAATGTTTGCTACATAAAAACAGCTAAAAAGAATTGCTTCCGCATTTTTTTGGTATTCTAACCTCCCCCTTGCAGATATTTTTTGGAGTATAACTTTGTTTTCAAAAATTTATTTCCTCAATTGTGAATTTATGATATGTTCTATACTCTAGAACAAGCATAAAGGAGGTGAAAAAGATTAGAAAACAAACAATTACAAAAAAAGACAATTTCAATCCAATTAAAGATAATAAAATTAAAGTTATAGTTCCATTACTGCTTTTAACGTTGGCGTTAGTGTTATCATTCACAGTGAACGATGTTTCAGCTGCTAATGTGACATCAAATAATACAATAACACCATCACACAATTCAAACATATCAACATCCATAAAAAATATGGATTCCCCAGCAACTGTCCAATCCAAAGCTGAAATCAAAACTAACAATTCCAAAACCAATAATACTTCAAATTCTTTGAACACTAAAAAGAATCAAAAACGACCCGACCCTCAGATCTATAGAAATGGAGCTCCTGTTGCTCGTGGAGGAAATCCTGTAGGATTCGTCTACAGTTCAATCGCATCTGCAATTACAGTTGCTAATGCAGGGGACACTATAATGCTCGAAAATGGATTAACCTTCCAGGAACATGATCTTGTAATTAATAAAGATCTGAATTTCAATGTATTTAGCAACGGCCATGCCACCATTGACGGACAGAATCTCGGAACAATATTTATAATCAACAACGGCGTAACAGTCACCCTTCAAAATATAATACTCAAAAATGGTAAAGGAACTTCAGGTGGAGCAATCTACAATAATGGAACATTAACCGTAAACAACTGCACATTCCAGAATAACACCGCAACACAGAATGGTGGAGCGATATATAATGATGGAAGTTTAACCTATAATGCAGTCACACATACGAGCGAAACCGTAACAAAGAATGGTGGAACATTAACCGTAAATAACAGTACATTTACAGGCAACAAAGCAATTAATGGTGGAGCCATCTACAATGCTGGAACTATTAATATAACCAACAGTACTGCACTCACTGACTTCACTATAACACAGAATGGTGGAACATTAAATGTAGTCAATAGTGTATTTGCAAATAACACTGCAACACAGAATGGTGGAGCCATAGCAAATGATGCAACATTTAACGTCAACATTAGCACACTTACACGTACCGTTATAACACGTAACGGTGGAACAACAACAATATCAGGCAGCACATTTACAGGTAACTCGGCAAATAATGGTGGAGCCATTAGTAACCTTGCAACCTTTAACACGGCTGGCTTCAGCACACTTACAGGTACTGCCACAACAGGTACAACAGCACTTAACAGTGGAACAGTGACAGTAACGGACAGTGCAATTATAGGTAACACTGCAAATATTAATGGTGGAGCTATCTATAACGGCGCAAGAACATCAGTAACTGACACCACATTCACGGACTATACCATAAATAATGACGCAACACTAACAGCTAGGTTTAACACAATGGCAGGCAACTCTGCATTGAATGGTGGAGCTATCTATAATGATGCAGTATCAACTGTAACTCAGAACACACTTACACGTACTACCTTAAACAATGACGCTGCAGCAACAACAACCGATAACGCACTTGTGGGCAACCACGCAACAACAGGTAGAGACATAGTCAACAATCAAGTATTAACAGCTAACAACAATGTAATAACCGTTAGTTTCATTAACAATACTGGAACAGTAGATGCTATGCGTAATTGGTGGGGATTCGTTACCGGCCCAGCACCGGGAGATGTTGTTGGAACCGTGGATACATCAAACTTTTTGAATTATACCATGGGTATAACCGTTACAGCCAGTAACAGCTCACCTAATGTAGGTCAGCAGTACCATTATACCATAATAGTGACTAATAATGGTCCAGACAACGCAACTGATGTACAAGTGACAGATGGAATACCTGATGGCTTAACATTTAACAGTTCTACAGCAAGTCAGGGCACTTACGACCATACTACTGAAATATGGAACGTTGGAACCCTTGCTAGCGGTGCAAGTGCAGTTCTACAACTGTTTGTAACTCCTACAAATAGTGTTGCAGGTACTCTTATAACTAAAAATGCAACACTAATAAACACTAACGAAACTGGTAATGCAACTGTATCAATACCTTCAGCTCCTGTAGCTGTGGTATTAACCAAAACTGCAAGTAATTTTGTGCCTAATGTAGGTCAACAGTTCAACTACGTGGTAACTGCAACTAATAACGGTCCAAATACTGCTACTGGTGTCCAGGTAACTGATAAAATACCTTCTGGTTTAACCTTTAACAGTTACACAGCAAGTTAAGGAACCTACAACAGTAATACAGGAATATGGAACGTTGGAACACTAATTAATGGTGCCAGTGCAATATTACAACTATTTGTAACCCCTACAGCTTCTGTAGCCGGAACAACCGTAACTAACACTGCAACCAGCACAGGCCAAAATGCAAGTGCAACTGTAGTTGTACCCACAACTCCAGTATCTAACGTGACATTAACCAAAACCACAAGCAATCTCGCACCAAACGTAGGTCAACAATTCCACTACGTGGTAACCGCAACTAATAACGGTCCAAATACTGCTACTGGCGTACAGGTAACCGATAAAATACCTGCTGGTTTAACCTTTAACAGTTACACAGCAAGTCAAGGAACCTACAACAGTAGTACGGGAATATGGAATGTTGGAACACTAATTAATGGTGCCAGTGCAATATTACAACTATTTGTAACCCCTACAGCTTCTGTAGCCGGAACAACCGTAACTAACACTGCAACCAGCACAGGCCAAACAGTAAATGCAGTAGTAGTTGTGCCTGCAACTCCAGTATCTAACGTGACATTNNGCAGTAGTAGTTGTGCCTGCAACTCATATCAACCAAAACACTAGCCCAGTTGCAACAGTATCCATCAATGTACAACACACTAGCGCAAATAATAGTGGAAAAAATACAGGAAATAACTCCACAGCTACTATGAATTCAGAAACAAGTACAATACCATTACAACATACTGGTGTACCAATTGCAGGATTAATACTAGCAATTCTGATGGTTTTCAGTGGATCAATAATGACCAAACTAAAAAAATAACCACAAACTAAAAAAATTTCCCCATTTTTTTTTAAATACCATTTCTTTAATTAAGTAGAATAACCAACATTATAGAAGTTAAAAAAAACTTTAAGTGAAGAAGCTAAAATTTAATAAATAATTAATACAGAGAATTGTTTAAAAATAGTTAATTTGGATATGTTTTAATATATTTGGATGTGTTATATTCGGGATGATGTTTTATTTTCTTCTCCTGTTGATGTTTTTTAATTGCCGTTTTTATTATTTTTTGTATTTTTCCTGCTGTAATACGTTTTATAATGTAGCCATATGCTTTAGTTTTTTTCGTATGTTCTAATATTTTATCATCAGAGTAGGCTGTCATACATATAATGGGAATATTATAGAGAATTTATATTAACCTCATTTGATAATGGGTANNGGTTTATAGAAATTCTCTCTATTTATTTGATTTTTTGTGTTTGAATTTTATTAATTTTTTTGCAGGTTATTTTGAGATTTTTTTTTCTTTTTATTGGCAAATTTTCTTATTTTTTATATATTTTTGTTTTATATTCTCATTTTTTTTGTTAGCATTCGTTAGGTTGTGTTTTTTGTTTGAGGATGTTTAGTTGTAGGAGAAGCAAGTGAATATATTTTTAGTGTGTGTTCTGAGTGTTGTGGTAACTTTAACGTGGCCGGAGTGGAATATGTTTTTTATTACGGAGTATAATGAATTTTAATCAAAAAAATTATGAAAAACGTGATAATAAAACAATATTTACATAATGTAGAGTAAATATCTTTAATTAACCGTGAAAAGAGGGATGATATTTAATAATTTTATAGAAATTCTCTGATTATTTAAGTTTTAAATTAAATTTAACATAAAAATAAGTATTTGATTTACAAATTTATAAGTAAAAAGAAAAAAATAGGAATGTGATTTTTATGAGTTTGAAAGATAAAAATATTTTAATAACAGGTGCAGATGGTTTTGTTGGATCCTATCTAGCAGAAGAATTAATTAATAATGGATCAAACGTTCATGGATTGATACAAAGGGGAACTGGAGATTTATATTCCAAAAATCTAACTGATCATGGAATAGAAAATAGTCTTAACCTAATAGAAGGTGATTTAACAGACATTACATCACTTGCAAACGCATTAGACATATCAGAACCAGATTATGTGTTTCATCTTGCGGCACAATCATTTGTACCGGCTTCATTTCAGAATCCCCTTGGAACACAGATGATAAACTGTATTGGTACAGCTAACCTTTTAGATGCTATACGTGTGAAAGATTACAATCCTAAAATAATATTTGCTGGATCAAGTGAAGAATATGGCCTCATCATAACTTCTAATGAACAGTATGAAGTTGCTAAAAAGAAGTATCAAACGATCTTTCCTGAACCAGAAGAAATTCCAGAACTACCTATTAATGAGACTAATCCACTTAGGCCAATGTCCCCATATGCAACATCTAAAGTATATGGAGATTTCCTAATGAGAAATTACTTCAATTCATTTGGCATGGAAACCATTGTTTCAAGAGCATTTAACCATGAAGGTGCTGGAAGAGGCCCTATGTTTGTTACTTCTGTTATAACCGACCAGGTTGCAAAAATCAAAACCGGTGAAACAAATCAGATAAAAATAGGAAATCTAAACTCTTTCAAAGACTGGTCACACGTTAAAGACATTGTTATAGGGTACATAAAACTTGCATTAAATGGTAAATCCGGTGACGTATACAATCAGGGCGCCATGAGAACCAATTCTGTATTAAGCTATATATTGTTAAGTTTGGAAGAAGCTGGTTATCATATTGATAGTATAGAAACATTTAATGGAGATAAAAATGTTTCTGAACCTACAGTAATGGATAATAGTTCAATATTTGGTGTTAAGTTTGATAAAACAGAAGTTGACAAGATCATGCTGGAGGATGGTCTGGAATACACGATAAAGGATAAGGGGATCAATGTACACACCGACAAAGGAAAAATTGCTGTGAACTTTGATCCAGAGAGATTTAGGCCTGCTGAAGTACCAATAATGCTTGCTGATATCAGGAAAATACAGGAAATAGGCGTAAGAATGGAATATTCACTAAAAGATATAATTAATGACCAGTTAAATTATTTCATGCACTAGGAATCTAAAAAAATTACGGAACATAATGTTTCAAAATTTTAAAAAAATTTGAGGTTCATAATTAAGACTATGAATCCTAATTCAATTTTTAACTTATTAATTTCAATTAATAATATTTATAAATTAATAAGAACAAAAATTTGAGTATATAATATCTTGAGGATTTTTATTTGGGAGGGGGGCGCATTATGAGGCAAGTGACAGCTATAATTCCTGCTTACAATGAGCAGATAGCTATAGGAAGTATGGTTTTAAACACTAAACAGTATGTTGATCGAGTCATAGTTGTAGATGATGGTAGTACAGATAAAACTGTCGAAATAAGTAAACTAGCTGGTGCAGAAGTTATCAGTCACCCAACAAATATGGGTAAAGGCGTTGCCCTCAAATCTGGTTTTAACGCTGTAACAGATTCAGATATAATTGTTACTCTTGATGGGGATGGTCAGCATCACACATCAGATATACCTAAACTCTTAAAACCCATTATCGATGGGGAAGCAGATATTGTAAACGGGAGCAGATATTTAAATGGTAAGGAAAAAAACACGCCAATATATCGACGTGTAGGACAAACTGTTATTGATAAAGCAACCAATTTTAATGCACGTAGTAATATAACCGATAGCCAAAGTGGTTTTNNAAATTGGAGTCAGATACGATGTTAATAGTTCCAAATTAAACCCTGTGAGTCATGGTGTTGGTGTTCTTGTGAAAATATTGCAAGACATGGAATTCAACCGGCCTTTATATTACTTCACATTTCCGGGACTTATCATGATAATAATAGGTTTACTTTCAGGCATGTTATTTTTCGCCGATTATCTAGGTGGTGGAAGCCATAGTCTAGCACCAACAATTCTAGCAGCACTTTTAACTGTTTTTGGAACATTTATATCATTTACAGGGATCATACTACACTCCATGGGTAGAATGATCGATAAAACTTTGGCTAATAAATCAAAATAATTTTATATTCAACTATTTATTTTTTTTATTTTAATATATTTTTTTTAATTATAAATAGAAGTATTGAATAACTATTGGTTAGATAAATTTTGCATCCTAGATCTATTGCCATTTAATCTAATATTCTTTTGAGTTAATTAAAATTTATAAGAAAAAATTATACTATAGGAATTCCAGATTATAATGGAATTAATGTATATCCTCTAAAATAAAATTAACTTATACGTATCTAGTCGAAGTTATTCAAATTATCAAAAAATATTTATGGTGAAAAGAAAATGGATGGAAAGGTAATCTTCATAGGTGGAGGTCCGGGTGACCCTGAACTTCTCACATTAAAAGCTTATAATGTAATTAAAAAAGCAGATGTTATTATATACGCAGGTTCTCTAGTAAACAAAGATGTTTTAAACTGTGCTAGGGATGATTGTCTGATCAAAAATAGCGCATCAATGAATTTAGACCAGATAATTCATCTCATAGATGAAAGTGTTAAATATGGTAAACTTGTTGCCAGAGTTCACACAGGTGATCCTGCCATATATGGGGCAATAGGCGAACAGATGGAATTATTAAAAGCAAAAAAGATTGATTTTGAAATAATACCCGGTGTTAGTTCATTTTTTGCTGCTGCAGCTTCACTTGAATGTGAACTGACACTTCCAGAAGTTTCTCAAACAGTCATAATTACACGTCCTGAAGGGCGTACTCCAAAACCATCCAAAGAGGCTATTTCAAAATTAGCCGAACATCAGGCCACAATGTGCATATTCTTAGGCGTGCAGATAATAGAAAACGTGGTTAAAGACCTCCTTACACATTATAAAAAGGAAACCCCTGTAGCAGTAGTCCAAAAGGCATCATGGCCCGATGAAAAGATTGTAAGGGGAACTTTGGAGGATATTACTGATAAGGTCCATGAATCAGGAATTACAAAAACAGCCATGATTATTGTTGGGAATGTACTTGATACAAAGAAAATTACCCCTTCAAAACTGTATGATAGAAGCTTTACACATGAATACAGAAACAGTGAATAGATGCCCAATCTTCCATTTTAGAAATTAATAAGTGGTATTGTGTAAAGTGGAAATCGAGATATTTGGGTCATCTCCATTAAATAGTACAGATTAAAGTGGAAATAGACAATAAATAACAAATTATTAAATTATGAATGAATAAAGGAAAACATCACAACTGTAGTGGTTCATACAGAGCAGATCGTATCAACAATACATTACACAAATACCACATCACATAAACATATTAACGTCTCAAAATAGTTAGAATGATGTCGTTTATTTGATTTTAATTAGTTGTCTTCATGATTAAATCATTTTAATATTTTTTTTCTATTATACACTCTAAGATTTAGGATCTCTCGAAAACATTCCATCATATATAATAATTTTATTAAATTAGTTTTATGAGTAAATTCTTTATGATTCAAATTACAAATTAACATTATAATAAGTGTAATTAAGGGGTATGTCAAGTGAAGGTTGGTTACAACTTAGAAAATATGTTGAAATGTATTTGTTGTAAATGTGAAGTACAAACACAAAGTAGATGTGCTAAGGATAGAACAGGAAAAATTCAAAAAATCGAAACAAAAGGATTAGAAGCCATAACTGTTTTTAAGCCTAAAAAGTTTCCATGGCTATATTGTTCTACTGGAGAAGCAGAATGTCACGACCTCAATTTTGAAAAAGAGTGTAAATGTAAAGAATGTAAAGTTTGGAAGGAAAATAATCTAGGACAAGATGATATATCCGAATATTATTGTAAGTTAAAATAGGAAAATAGTGTAGATGTTTAGATTTTTATTTAACTAGAAATTTTTTTGAATAGGATTCTTCAGGATCCATTATTTCATATTCCATTGAATTATAGTTCATTATTTCATTATAGAAATCTTGAAACTGTTTTTCATTAGCATCCAATAATTCATAATAATTAGGATTATAAAAATTTGAGGGATATTGAATTTTAACATCTATTGATATGGATGGTGGAATGGCATTAACCCTTAAACCCATCTTAATAACACCATCATCGTTTGTTTCATATCCAATAATCTCATTTGATATATCAGAATTTATCCCATCACTATTTTTATCTATAAAATGGATCATAAAAGTATTTTTAGCTATTATTTCTTTGCAGACGGTTTCCAACATTTTATCACAACATAAAGAATTATATCTATCTTTAAATTAGAATGTACTAATCTCCCTTACCTGATGATTTCAAAATCTTTAATTATCCTTTTGTTCTTCATTTTCCGATATAAATCGATACAATACACCTTTTTTATATTATTGATTGTCATATTTTTATGACTTACCTTATTGCACTCTATATCATTATTATTAGATCATAATAGATATATATTTTGCTATCCTCCATACTATATATGAACTTGTTTGTATCATTTTTTTTAATCTGTTGGTTGTTTGATTGTTAAGGTATTTCCAGATATTTTTGATTATAGTTTCAATTTTACCCTTATTAAAGTTTTTAATGTAGATTTGAAGTGATTTGCAGAGTTATCTTTTTGCGAGAACTTAAATGTTATTTGTGAATTTAATGGTGCTTTGAGCATTATTGGAAATGATCAGATAAAATAAAAAAATTAAGGATTTAATTTTCAAATTAAGTCCTTCTCTCAATTAACCCGAATTGTTTCTTTTAATAACCAACTGCAGATGGATTACTAGTGGAACTATTATTAGTTGCTGATGAAACAATGATAGTACCTGTTAAATTGGCATTTATAGTACTATGGAATGGGTAGCTACCAGATTGATTGAAAGTATAATTATAACTCTGATTTGTTTTTAAATTACCACTATCAAATATTCCAGTGTTACTTACAATATCTTGGGTTTCATTATCTTTATTGATCCAAGTAACAGTAGTACCAGGTTTAACCGTTAGTGTAGTTGGATAAAAAGCTGTGTTCTGTATTGTTATTGTGTTGGATGAATACTGGGTTGTACATCCCGAAACTGCTACAACCCCCAAAACCAATAAAACACCCACAAATAACAAATTTTTATTCATCTATTGTCCCCCTCATTAATATAATACAACTTATTCCACTATATATTATCTTAATACAGCATAATTAATAAATTTATTCATTTCATTTGATGCAAATTAATGGGTTAAAATGATTATTTAATCAATATTTACGTATTTAATCTATTTTAGACGATAATTATCTTGTTATTACCATTAATTGAAATAAAATTTATTCAGTGATAGAATATTTTATTATAAATTGATAACAAAAATTTGATTAAACCTTAAAGATTTTTTATAAAATTTGTAATGCAATTCTGGTGACAAAAATATGAATCAGTTTATTATTGTTATGTTATTAGCATCGATCCCGGCCTTCGGTAAGTTTGGTGGTGGGATTGCAGCAGAACTATTTAAACTTAGTCAGAGAACGTTAGGCATAGCATTACACGGTGCCACTGGTGTTATTTTTGCAGTTATTAGTATCGAATTAATTCCTAGGTCTTTTGCAGCTAGTAATCCATTGCTTATAACTTTAACATTTATTGCTGGAGGACTATTTTTTATATTAATTGATCAGTTTATAATTCCTAAACGAAGCCTTGTTAAAGATGCAAGTGTATGGGCTTATTTTTTGCAGTAGCAGTTGAATCATTTACAGACGGTTTAATGATTGGAACAGGGGGTTTTAATTGCGTTAACATTGGGTTTATTGTTATCTTTAGGGCAAGTTTCAGCAGATATTCCCATGGGATTTGTAATACATTGTATCTTTTAAAAAGAAGGGAGTTCAATTAAAAAAAAGGGTTCTAATCAACTTAGCAGCTAGCTTATCTGTTTTTGTTGGTGCAATCCTTGGTTATTTTGCTATTAAATGACAGCCACAGATAGTAATATTTGCTCTTTTATCTTTCACTGCGGGAATATTGTTAACAGTTACTGTAGAATAAATAATACCACAATCCCGTAGGGAAGGAGAAGCCAGATTGGCAGCTTTAGCATTGATAGGTGGTTTTGCATTATTTGCTCTAATCGCCATATATATAACCTGATTATAGAGTATTAAAATTTTTAAGAACCCTAATTGTTTATCAAACCAGGAAAATTTATTGATTTGAATAACATTACTTCAATAGAATAAAAAAAATAGATCATTAAGAACCAATTAAAAATATAAAAAAAATATTATTTATTTAAAGAAGTTCGTCTCTGAGGTCTATGGTATCTACAAGATCTGGTCCTGTTGATATTATGGTTACAGGAACACCAGTTTCGCCTTCAATTTCTGCAACAAAGTTTTTAACCTCTTGTGAAAGCTGTGAATAATCCTTAACACGTTCACATTTTGGGAATATTCTGTCTACACAAGTAAGAGCTATCTGTGTTGCTCCATTAATCATACAGGATTCCCTTGCAAGATCCATATCAAAAGTACCTACACGACGTCTACGTCCAGTAACAGTCCCATACTCCTCAATATCCAAAGCTTCAGCTTCTTTTTGAGTTATTTCTGTGTTGAATGGTCCTTCACCCACACGTGTTATATAAGATTTGAACACAACTATCACATCATCAACCCTAGTAGGCCCAATACCAACATCTGCTGCAGCTGTACTTGCAGTTGTATCTTTGCTTGTTACAAATGGGTATGTACCATAGTATAATGATAATCCATATCCCTGGGTTCCTTCAATAAAAACATTCCTGTCTTCATCTAATGCTTCGTTGATTTCAGTTGGAACATCGGTTGTGAATCCGTCCATCTCTGGAGTATCACCTGCAAGTTTTGCAACCCTCATAACCCTATCTGCATTAGCTGGTCCACATCCACTGCCCGTACTTCCTATTGTTTTTGAAAGGTAATCTGAAGCCCTATCTTGATCTTTATGTTTCTGTTCTATTATTGCAGACCTGAAATCTGCAAATGTCCTTCCTTTAACATTATATTTGTTAAGGTAGTCGAGTTCATGGTGGAAAACTCCTGGATCCACGAGTACTCCAGCCCCTATAAGGAGTCTTGCACCAGTATGCACAAACCCTGATGGGATCATTCTCAATCCATATTTCTCGCCATTAAATTCAACAGAGTGCCCAGCATTTGGCCCCACACCTGCTCTTGCTATGATATCTGGTTTATCGTTGAAACAGAAGTAGGTTATACATTTACCTTTACCTTCGTCACCCCATCCTCCGCCAACTAATACGTTACATGTCATCTGAACTTCTCCTTAATGCTAATTCATAACCTCTTTTATATTGTGAACTGTTCAATAAAAACCTATCCAAAAAGGTTCCATATCAAGCTCATAATATTATAATCCTGAAAATCCAAATTTAACAAACAGGAACATATATGATGATCTAGTATTTAAATCATTTTTTAATATCATAAGCCATAAGGAAATAACAATCACTAGTCTTCGAGTTCTTTCTATCTGCTAATTATTAAAAAACCCACAACCCAAATAAATACCAATGATATGATATTTAAAGGAATATAACAACCTATTAAAACTTAGGGATTTTAATAGATTATTCATTGACTATATTAACTGAATTTTAGATAGTAAACCCCTATTCCGGGTTATTACTTATATTTTTCATATATTTCTTTAAAATCTTTCTTAAAATCTTCTGTTAAATGATAATATTCATCTTCTTTTTTAAAATTTATGGTAATCACTATTTCAATTTTTTTATAATTATTAGAAGATTTAAATTCTATTTCAATATTCTCACGGTCTTCATAATGTTTTTCAATTTTGTTTTCCAATAAATCATACATCTTTCCATTAAAATTTTCATCTTTATAATGTAATATCGATTTACGGTCTAGGAATATACACTGATCATTGGATGTAGTCCTTGTAGTCGAAATATCTTCATCAAATTCTAACATATTACCTCTCATAATTATTTCAATAATTTTACAATTCCAAGAGATCATCTATTTGTTGAATCGGTTAAATGTTTCCAAAAAAAAATGATTGATGATACAAAATAATGATAAAATTTGAAAAAATAAAAAAAATATCCACTATTATATAATCTGTAAATTCCATATCAGCATTAAAATATTGTTTTTTTAGCATTCTTGTGAGTATTGATGCTAAGCATATTGACATATGATTTGTGAATCTTTGTTAATTCTTTTAAAATCTTTACAAAAATTGTTTAAAACCGCAATTATTATTTCCTATTGGTGTTATTGGCATGTTTCGAGTCAGTTTATAACTATATTTCAATTGGTAATATCATTTTATTTAAAGATTTCACGTATAATGAATTTAGATGAAAGTAGCATATATCTACAGAGATATTCTATTAAAATCAACAAAAGTTAGTCATAACTTGCAAGTGTAAAAATAAATTAATGTTAATATAAATATTTTCTAAACAAAATTACAAAATGAGTATATTTATGATATCTAAAAAATTATTGTATTATTCTTCGATTATAACAGAACAAATTATAGTATTAAACTCGTTCAATAAGAATTGGAGCTATATTAAACGTGTATCTAATTACTTTGTGATTCTTCTTCTGAAAATTGGTAAGAATCCAAACTATTGACTGATATAACCCTATAATCCCATTCTGAACTATTATCAAACTCTATTATAACCTTATCCTTTTTATAAATTATTTCAATGGATCTAACTCCATTTAAACCTTTTTCAAAAATTTCATTACCATTTCTTTTTATTATTTCTAATTTTGTTGCAAAAGTCATATCAAACACCTATTTAAAATTCAGGAAAACCGTAGTAACTATTAATATTATTCATTAGTTAAAATACTCTCAAAAAAAGATTTAATACATTTCTTTTCTTGGTTTAATGTAAAAATAGTTAAAATTTTTTAAACTAAAGTAAAATTTCTAACTATTAACTTCCTTGTTACTTTAAAATCACTATTTACTCTTCAAAATATATCTAACCCGATCTATATTATGATTAATTCTTATAGCTTATATTTTTTTGATAAATTATAGATTTAAATCAGGCATAGGATATTAGACATTTTCAATATCGTTGATGTTGCCGTCTTTTCGATAAAATTTACTTTCGTATGTATGCCATAAATTATCTTTTAGAACTTCTCCAACAAACCTTTGACGTTCTCCTTTATTTACATAGAGACATTCTTTAAGATTTGTTTTGTTAACGGTGAACATATATTCTTCAGGAGAATGGTATCCTAAAATATTTGATAAATATTGATTAACCTCTAATAACAGACCTTCGGGTGTAGAATGAAAAATTCCAACGGGAGCATTATCATAATATAGCTTATAAATTATTCCTATTTTTAATTGAAGTTCTTTCAAGAAGTTCAGGATTTAATATTTCTTTTCTTAACATTATATCTGTTGAATCCTTTCACATACTTTTATAAATATTTAAATTTTATGTGAAAATTTATCATTATGAAAAAAAATCAAGTTAGATGTCAAAAGAAAAAAATCGGTGGACCAAGTCTAATTTAAAATTTATATATTAATTTTGGATTAAATTATCCAACGAATACTTTTTAACCATTAAACTGTATATTTAGCACTGTTACTATTTGTTGTTCTAATTTTATTTTTAGTAAATTTTAGAATGAGAATTTTTAAAAAGATCATTAAAAGAATTCAACAATCCCAAAATAATTAATCTTTGACTCATGGTTTGGGGGCGAGTAAAATTATAAAAAAGTTTTGGGAAAGTTGTGTCTTTTTTATGAAGTTGATTTATAATGTGTATGTAACTGTTTTGAGAGTTTTAGCATTACCAGTTCTAACATACTTTAGGACGATTTTTGAACCTGGAACTCCTTTAAATACAAATGTGTTTATACCAGGACTACCTAATAATTTGGAATTATAAGCTTTGAATGATTGTTTAACAAGTTTTACTTGTGATTTATTGTATTTCGCAACCCAATGATATCCTGTTGAAGGATTAGATTCCAATTTAATTGTTTTTGTAGTAGTTATAGGCATACCATTGTTAGGTGTAGCTGCGAAAGCTCCTGTAACCATTGCTAAGCAAATGAATGCAGTAAATATTCCTGCGAGTTTAGTTTTCACAATTTTCACCTCCGTTCATGTTCCATCTTCAATTATAATGTAAAAGTTATACTATATAAACATATCTATTAGGATCAATAAAAATCAGTATCAATTTAAAAAAAATATAAAAAAAGAATAACTTTATTTAAAAAAATTTTATTTATACTACTTCTTTAACAGCTAGTTCAATATCTACTGCTTTAACAGTAGTTCTTTTAGCGTGTTTTGCAAGTAATAATGCTTGTCGAGAAATATCTTCGCCAAGTTCTTCTAAAACTTTTCCTAAAGCTTCTTTTGCATCTTCACTAACTCTTTGTGCACCAGCATTTTTTATTATTCTCCCTATTGGGGCTATTGGTAGTTCACTCATAATTATCACCATATCTAGTAATAACCTTCATTTTATTTAAATACATCGAATTTTAATGGGTATTTATCCCAATTATCCTATTTACAATCAGTAAAAATTTCTAATAACCTATTAAGTCGANNAAAATATGAACATTAATCAATAAATCTTTGGATTAATTTTTTATGCTTTGATCATGATGGTAATCTTATCAATTATAAGATTCAATACATCGTTTAAGATTAGATCAACAATATAAGGACGATGAATTACAAGCAGCAGCAATTGATATTATAGAATTTAGTAAGGACGGTTTAGATAGTGTAATACGTTTATTGAAACCAAAAAACAGTAAATTAAATTTTTATAATAACCTAATGATCTTATTGATATCGTGAAGATGATTTAACAATTAGAGTGATTTTAAATAAAATAAATACTTTAACTGTCTTTATCTACTGATTCAATCAGATTACAAGAAATTATAGTTATGTTACAGCATACTATTACAATTCTTAGAGATTTGTTATAGTAAATTAATAAAATAGAATTCAATATTTTTGCTATCACTATATAGAGCTACCCATCAGATCTTAGTATATTCAGTATTAGAACTTGTTTATGTAATTATAGCAGGATATACTGTTACTTGCTTCTTTATTCCTACAAATTCGCAGATTTTTTCCTAATACTTTGAGGGTGTTGATATTAGAGCTTTAAATATGATATATTGTTGTCAAAAAAAATATCAATGTTTTTAAACATAAATCTGTATTATGGAAAAAATGAACAACCTTGATCATTAAAGGGAGAATCCCTAAAATACCCCAAAAATCTAAAAATTACTTTTTTTTAGCAATAATTATCTCAAATGATTGACAATATTAGTATATGGGGTGATTATTTTTGAGCCAAAGTGAACTACCCCTGCTTCGCATGGGGTTTCCTGCGAGTGCACCATCTAATGATGGGACTGTTTGTCGCAGATTATCAACAAATTGTTGATAGGCTGTCCACAAGCCATTTTGTGATAGGAAACGTAACATAATATTTATGCTGCTATTTTTATCTCGGTCAAGATTGTTTCCACATTCACATAACATATTCCGATTATATAACTTCATATCATGTATTTTACCACAATTACAACAAGTTTTACTCGTATTTCGTTCATCAATTCTTATTACCTTTTTACCTACAAGTTCTGCTTTATAGGTTAAGAATTCGGTAAAACGGGCCATATAACCTGTATTTTGAGTGGCACGGTTCAAACCTTTATTTTTTGATTTAGCCATATCTTTAACATTTAAATCACCAACAATAATCGTATTGGCACGTGTATTATTAATTATTTTCCTTGAAGTTTTATGTTGAAAATCCTTTATTTGATTTGATTGTTTAGATTTGAGTTTGTTGATTACCTGGTTTAGTTTATACCATTTTTTACTATATTTTTTGCA
>PLXT01000003.1 GCA_003151535.1 Methanobacterium sp. | reverse complement strand
CATTTGGATTGGTTGTTGAAACCTGGGGTATCTGGGATCAAACAATACTTCCAGACCAAGTTCTTAAAGATTGGTGTATAGCTAGTTGGGCAGCTAAATGGGTTGATGATCCTGCTGATAAAGTTATGTACATGGATAATAGTAATAAAAAAGATCCTAGAGATGATAAAGCTATTGTTCAAGGTATGCATAAATTACTTGATGAAGCCGATGTAGTTGTAACACAAAATGGCAAGTCATTTGATATTAAACGATTAAATGCTCGTTTTGCATTTTATGATTTAAAACCAACTAGTCCTTTCAAACACTTTGATACTAAACAAGTAGCGAAGAATAAATTTGGATTTACATCAAATAGTCTAAAAGAATTGTGTAAGTATTTACACATAAAATATCAAAAGTCTGATCATGAAGAATTTCCAGGTAGAGAATTGTGGAGACAATGTGAAGCTAAGAATTTAAAAGCTTGGAAAGAAATGAAGAAATATAATATCCTAGATGTTCTAGCTACTGAAGAGATTTATAAGAAACTTGCTCCTTGGGATAGTAGTATCAATTTAGCTATCTATACTGATCTTAAAGACATTACATGTAATTGTGGCAGTAAGAAATTTCATAGTCGAGGAACAGCAAAATCTAATGCTGGAGTTTATAGACGATTTCAATGTCAAGATTGTGGAAAGTGGACTAAAGGAAAAACTAATCTTCTTACCAAAAAACAAAAAGCAAATCTTAGAGGGAAAGCATAATGCAAATTTCATTATATGTTTTAGTTGACAGTGATGGAAGAATTTGTTATAGTGGATCTCATAATGATTGTTATTGTCATTTAAATAATGGTTTATTTAAAGATTGTAAAATTGTAGAATTAAAAGGAGANNTGCATTTAAAGAATGTAAATTAATTGAACTAAAAGGAGAATGTTAAAATGTCTGATGTAGTTAGTGAAGTAAAACAAGAAGTCGAAAAGGTTGCAGAAGAAGTTAAACAATTCTTTGTTTATGAAAAAGAACATATTCAAGCATTTCTTGATTATCTTGCAAAACGTCCATATGCTGAAGTCATGGAAATCATTGAAGTTATGAAACAAGGTCGAGCATTTAATGCTGTACCTGCACCAGCAGCCCCTCCAGCAAATCCAGTATCACAAGCTGTAATCGATGAAACTGCCGCTCTTACTGCAGAAAATAATCAAGCTAGTTCATAAAGAGGTTTAAAATGAGTGAAGGTCGTAAATTCGATGGTGGTAAACCACGAGTTAGTCTCATCATGATGTCCAAAGCACTTTTAGAAGTAGCCAAAGTTGGAACTATGGGTGCTGAAAAATATGGAGATCATAATTTTAGAAATGGAATGAAATGGTCTAGAATTGCCGATGCTGATCTTAGACATTTCTTTCAATACTTAGATGGTGAATTAGTTGATCAAGAATCAAAACTTTCTCATCTAGCTCATCATGCTTGGAATGCTTTGGCTTTACTTGAATATGAATTGAATAATATTGGCGAGAATGATTTGTTCAAAGGTTATAAAAAGGAAGAGGATAATGAATAAAGAGTATCCCATTAAAAGAAAAGAAGATTTATTAGGAAAAAGATATCCACTTAAAGGTTTTGATAATAGTATTATTGCAACAAGAACAATAAAAGCTGTTGCTGATATTGAAAATTGTGCGGGATATTTAATTTCAACTATCTCTTCAAGTCCCGAACAATGGTTATTAATAGGTTATATTGAAGCAGAAAATTGTTTTAATGGAAAATATGATTCTGTACCAGAAATTCNNATCAAAGGATTAATATGCCAGTTCTTAAAGTTGATCCAGATAGTGGAAAAAGTTTAGATTTAGCTAAAACTCCAGAGGAAATCTTTGCTGAGAATGCTGCTACAGAGAAATTCTATAATGAACGTAAGAAAAGAATCAAATCTGGTAAAAAGAAGAAAAAGAAAGAGATTGAAGAAGAAGTTATTATTGTTGTCAATCCTTTTCTAGCTAAGAATACTGATCCTATTATAAGTGAAATGTTAGAACCATTCGATAAGCTTCTAGAAAAATGTGAGAAGCATTTAAAGAAAGAATCAAAGAATTATCAATTAATTAAAGAGACTGAACAAGATCCTAACTTAAAACTTGTTCTTAGACGACCAAAAGGTGCTCTTAAGGTTAAATATAATAGTGATTATACTGTAAATGTTCATATTCCAAATGATATTGAATCATTTGAATCAACTCTTACTGGAGTTCCACTAGATGAAGATATTTTTCAATTAAATCCAGAGGTTATAATATATAAAAAGAATATAATAGTAGATAGAGTATTTTTTAATGCAATAGATGTCAAACAAATGTTAAATCATCCAAAAGAATCTCAAAAACTCCTATTAGGTATTATAAAAACAATGTTTGCTAATATTGCTTATGTAAAATTCTTAAAAACAGGCAATCAATATAAAGGAAATACAGTAGCTTCTATAAAAATACCTGGACAAACAAATAAATATGCGTTAAACTTCAAAGATGAATATTTAGAGATAAGAATGTATTCGGACGTAACGGAGGTCTAATGTTAGGAAGAAAAAGTAATATGACACAAACAATTTTGAATATTGTAAAGGATGCTAAGTCTTTTCCAGTAGTTATAACTAATAAGGATGTTCCTTTAATTGAGGAAAGTGCTCATATTATCAAACAATTAGAAGATAATGGATATATGTGTACAACCTTTTCTAATGGGGATACATATGGAATCAAAGTATTTGACCATGTGTTTGTAACTGTATGAACAAGATTAAAGTATTTAAATTAGATCCAGATGCTACTGTACCAACTCGTCATAAAACAACAGACGCAGGTCTTGATCTTTATGCACTTGAAGATACATATATTGCTTTAGGTACTACCGGAAAAGTTAAGACTGGTGTAGCTATTGAAGTTCCTCCAGGATATGTAGGTAGGATTAGTGATAGGTCTGGAATGGCAGCTAAGGGTCTTATAGTAGGTGCTGGAGTCATTGATGCTGGTTATAGTGGTGATCATACTGTAGTTCTACATAACTTTAGTGCTGTTAACCAAAAACAATATCTTGATGGTTACTTAGTTAAAAAAGGTGATAAGATTGCTCAATTAGTGGTTTATCTTATTGAAACTCCAGAAGTTCAAGTAGTTGAACAATTATGGATTTCTGAACGTGGTAATACAGGTTGGGGGTCAAGTGGAACCTAAATTCAAACCTTCTAAAACTGAAAATGTAAGTATTACTGATATTTTAAATCATGCCGGAAATTGGCTATTAGAATTTAAGAGAAATTATGGCAAAACAAAAACACGCAAAGCCCGACGAGTTTCAAAAGGAACAAATAAGACATCTAAAAAAGGAACTAATAAGAAAAGATCAAGAAATTAGACAATTACAAAAAGATTTAGGTTATAATCAAAATAAAGATTCTAATAGAAAGAATTCTAGAAAAGAAAAGAATGATGTTGAATGTCTAGAATGTGGTAAAGGTTCTTTAATAACTTTAGATTTTGGAATACGATCATTTCTTATATGTAATTTATGTGGTTATAGAAAAAAAATATGAAAATTTGTAGAAAATGTAAAGAAAATAAACAATTAACTGAATATTTTAAACGTAAAAGAAGTAAATGTGGATTACAACCTATATGTAAATCTTGTGCTACATTAGATAATAAAATTTGGATAAATAATAATAGAGAAAAAGTTAATGAAAAAAGTAGAGTATATTCTAAAAAACATGCAGAAAAATATAGAACTAATGCAAAACTTTGGCATAAGAATAATCC
>PLXT01000010.1 GCA_003151535.1 Methanobacterium sp. | reverse complement strand
GTTTATAGAAATTCTCTTAAGTATTATCTAGATAAGAATTATAATATTCAAGGGATTACATATTAATTTTGGAGTGTTTTTATGGATATAACAGAAAAAAGAATAGAAGATACAAAGGTGGCTTATGCACAATTTAAGGGTAGTTATGACCAAATTCCAGAACATATGCAAGAAGTAGGAAAATGGGTTATGGATGAGGGTCTAAAAATGACCGGTATGGTCTATGGATCATACTTCAACAGTCCTGAAGAAGTTCCTGAAGAAGAACTCGAATATGAAATTGGATTTTCTTATGATGGAGATTTGAAAATCCAAGAGGGTAAGATAGGATACAAAGAGATACCTGAACATAGTGTGCTTGCAGCGATACATAAGGGACCTTACAATAAAGTCGGTCCAGTAATTCATGCACTAGCAGAATATGCTGATAAAAATGGATATGATATTGTTGGACCCCTTACTGAAGTTTACCCCAATGATCCAAGCCAAGTATCACCTGAAGAATTGCTTACTGAAGTAAGATTTCCTGTGATTAAAATGGGTTAGAACCCATATTTTTTCGAAAATCTATTTTAAATTTATTCATTTATCGAGGATTCGAATAGTGTACAGAGATAACAGATCATCTCACAAATCAAAGGATTATGATCTTGAGATAATCGATACAATCCCCTATTATGAATCATTTCATGATGAATCATTAAAATTAATAAGGACCATATTAACTGAGCCAGATATTTGAATTAGATACTGGATGTGGGACTGGCACACTTGTACAGAAAGCGTTAGAAGAATTTGATAATACTTATTTCATACTTGCAGATCCCTCTCAGGAAATGCTTAATCTGGCCAGAAACAAACTATCAAAACAATTTGACAGATTAAAATTCCTTGAACCTGCAGAAACAGGAAATATAACCATTGGTGATTGTAAACCAGATGTAATTACCGCGATTCAATCTCACCATTATATGTCTCTAAACGAAAGATTTGAAGCCACGAAACAATTGTTATGGACTTTTAAAAATAATGGTATTTATATAACATTTGAAAATGTTCGTCCAACAACTTCAAGTGGTGTTGAGATTGGTAAGGAATACTGGAAAAATTTTCAGGTATCTATGGGTAGAGATCAAAAAGAAGTTGAAATTCATTTAAAACGTTTCGATGTCGAATATTTTCCAATAACAATTGAAGAACATATTTCATTATTAAAAAAATCAGGTTTTAATGTTGTTGAAATATTCTGGAGATCTTATATGCAAGCTGGATTTTATTGTATAAAATGAATTTTTGAGACAGTTATCTCCAACTAATAATAATTTAAAAATTAGTTTAATTAATTAGTGTTAAAAATTGTGCATAAAACGTTTTTAATGATGTTTAAGAAATTTATGATTTATCTTTTATAAAGTGGTTACTATTAATTAATTTTGGAACTTTGTTCTATTTTGTGATTTATTGAGATTCAACTTTAATATCCCAATTACACCTCAATTTATATGAATTAAGATTCAAAAAAAATATTATATTAACAAATATTATGGGGGTAAAGAAGTGGAGATAAAACTTAAAGAAAGAGAAGAAAAACAGGTTGCATACATATTTTACACGGGACCTGTGGAAGATATGGGGATCTGATTGGTGAGATAGCTGATTGGATGATGGAACAAAAAGTCGAAATGACAGGCTCTCCTTATTCAGCTTATTATACCAGTCCAGCTGAAGTTGCCCCGGAAGATATGCAGTATGAACTAGGAGTCCCATTTATAGGTGAAGCATCTGAATCTGGCAAAGTCAAGATAAAAAATATGCCTGCTCAACAAGTTCTTTCTACAATTCATAAAGGTCCTTACAACGAAGTAGGTTTGGTATATGAAGTTATGATGAATAAAGTTATCGAAGATGGGTATCAAATGACAGGTGCACCACTTGAGATATACTTCAACAGCCCGATGGAAGTGCCTGAAAGTGAACTCTTAACTGAAGTTCAATTTCCAGTTGTTCAAATGTAACTATTGATTCAACTTTTCATTTAAAGATATGAATCTTTGATTATTCACACAGTATTTTGAACATGAGAATTATGTTAAAATAAATTAAAGAAAAACAGAAAATTTTTGCAAGATTATCTTTACCAATTATACTAGATGGGTCTATGCAATAGAAGGTAACAAATTCCAGTTTTGATAGAATTAAAAATTAAAATTAGAATATTAATTTTATTGTATTTAATAAATTTATACCAAACAGCTATTTTTCTCAATATTAGTCAGATATATAACATTTAAATACTTAAATTCACTGTTTCCGGTATTTATCCACTATTTCAGTGAAAGACTTTCCGATATACTCCTTTTGTCCCTGACTGAAACCAAAGATGCTACACTTGAACCATTTAGTCTGTCCACGTTTTATACCTACAATATTCCTTTTTTTAAGCTCTTCATATAGGAAGAAACCTCTTCTTGGATGTTTTCCTGCTATTTTATCAAAAACAGGAGTTTCAAAACGGACCAGGTCGTGTTTTGTGGGTCGAATTCCTAATTGTGTCACTCCTTCAATTTTTTCCATTTTATCAACAAAATTTCTAGTACTAATAACCTCTTCATCCCAATTTTTCAACCTTTCGATTACAAATGGTAACGAAGCCATGAGGGTTGCTACGGGTGCTCCTCTACTTGTGCATCCTAACATTTCAAGTTCCTTCACAGCATGCCTATCAGATCTTTTTAATATGGTATCTGCCCATTCCTCTTTTAAACCAAGCACTCCAATAGGCCCTGATGCAGCCATACTTTTATGTCCGCTTCCAACAACAAAATCTGCATTAAGTTTTTTAGCATCGATTGGCAACCTTCCCATAGAATAAGCACAATTTAAAAGTAGAGGCACTCCGGCATCATGTGCTATTTTTCCTATTGAACTGGAATCTGTTAAGTTTCCATAATTACCATCAACGTGTGTTAAAAGTGCAAGACTAATATCTTCGCCCTGATCAGTTAAATCATCAAGAACTTCTTTGTATTTTTCTGGACGTATTTCATAGTTGGGGTAATCAGTATTTGGAACTTCTACCATGTTGAGTCCTGCTCTTTCTGCAGCTACATGTGTGGTATAATGTGCATTTCCATCAATGATTATGGTATCGCCTGGCTTGCAAAGGGAGTGCATTACAGCAAATTTGCCTTCACGCGCTCCGTGAACAGTTCTTGCATGATCTATATTCATGAATTTTGCTAGATCATCCAGAAAACCTTTAATATTAGGTTTTGATATTTCATCAAGTCTTCCTGCACAATAATCACAAACACTGTAACCTTCAGAAAATTCGTAAAGAGCTTTTCTTGCTTCAACAGGGAGAACTCCTCCTCGCTGAAGCGGGTTTAAATTAAGATTGTTCCTTTCAGTATCTCTCGTAAGACCGTAATCTTGGCATTCCATCATAATCACCTGAAATATATTAAATTTATAAAACTAGGTTATACAAATATTTTTTTTAACTGATCTATTTCTTTTCCATTAAATTATATTTGATCATCAATAATATAAAAGATAAAGAAAATTTTTGAGAATTTCTATTTACTTAATTTA